>NZ_JBMFGY010000042.1:0-26639 GCF_049977125.1 Acidiphilium sp.
CGAAACGCCCGCGCAAAACCCCGACCTTCCCGCCGATCACCTCAACCCCGCCGCCGCTCGGCCCCGGCAATCACTATTTCATCCCCAACCGCAAAATCTTCAAAAATTCCTGAGCAACCCGCTCCACCTTCGCACGCCTAAATCGTTACGAAATCAAAACAAATTCCACCCGCCCCAGCCCAACCCGCATCAGGGCGCCACCGATTCGCCGCACTGCACCGCCCAGGGTACTCGTCGACCCGCCGCCGATCGGTTACAACGCTGCCCATCACCGGCATTTTCCTGCCCGGAACTCGATCACGCTTCAGCCCAGGGCCTATGCCGCATGCAAAACGCCGGTTCAGCCGACCGACCCGCCTTGTGGTTACGGCAGCCTCACCTGCTCCCGCTCACCGGACTTGTGCTGTTCCCCTGCCTCGCCTCGATCTTTCTCATCCTCGGCGTGGTGCAGGCCGACCCGGCCGATGTCTATTCCTTCCTCGCGACCGGCGCGAAATCCGGCATGTTCAACGCCGCACCGACCTGGCTCGACCCCACCATCGGCCTGATCACCGAAGCCCAGGGCCATCTGGCCGCGCTGGACTGGCTGCACGGCATCATCCCCTGGTGGGACCCTTACACCGGCATCGGCATGCCCCTCGCCGCCGAAATGCAGACCTTGGCGTTCTTTCCGCCCTTCGTTTTTCTGCTGGCCCTGCCGCACGGCTGGCTCGCGCTGCGCCTCTCGATCCAGATATTGAGCGGCATCACACTCTACGCGCTCCTGATCGACATGGGCACGACACGTCTGGCCGCCTTCGTCGCGGGCGCCCTCTACGGGCTGAGCGGCACTTTCTTTATGGTGCCGCATGGCGCGACTCCCCTGCCGTTCATCCCCCTGCTTCTGCTCGGCCTCGACCGCGCCGCCCGCGCGGCACAGGCCAACGCCCCGCGCGGCTGGGGCTGGATCGCCATCGCCACATCCCTGCTCGTCTATTCCGGCTACCCCGAAGTCGCGTTCTTCGGCGGCCTGCTCGCCGTGGTCTGGTCCATCGCGCGCTTTGCCACGATCGGCGCGGCGCGCTGGCGCTTCACGGGCAAACTCGCCCTCGGCGGCGCCCTCGGGCTGACCACCACCCTGCCGCTTCTGGTACCGTTCCTGCATTATTTATCCCATGCCTTCGTCGGACCGCACACCTACGAATTCGCAATGATCGACATGCCGCGCCAGGGTGACGCGCTGGAATTGCTGCCCTTCCTCTACGGCCCGATCGGCCCGCCCACCCCGGCTGATCTGCCCGCGGCGTTCAGCGCGCAGATCGGGCCGGCCTGGGGTCAGGTCGGAACCTGGTTCGGCCCGGTCGCGGTGATCGGGGCGCTCGCGCTTCTGGTCCGCCCCGGCCGCCACCGGGTGATCGCGTTCAGCCTCGCTGGCTTCATCCTCCTCTGGTCGGCGCGCCTGCTCGGCCTGCCCGGCGTGCGGGAACTGGTCAATCTGATCCCCGAAGTCGCCCGCGCCGACACCATCCGCTTCGTCACCCCCGCGATGGATCTGGCGCTGCTGATCCTGACCGGGCTTGCGATCGATCAATGGCAACGGCACGGGCGACTGACGCGGCGTTTATCATCGCTCGCCGGCGCGATCCTTCTGGCGCTTCTGGCCGGCGCGGTCGCCTCGAACCTCACGCTGCTCCGGGTCTGGTATCACGCCGCGCCGGCATTGCGCGATTTCGCGAGCCTCGCCTGCGCGATCGACCTGCTCTGCGCCGCTGGCGTCCTTCTGATGCTGACGCGCCGTCCATCACCCAAAACCCTCACGCTGCTCGCGGTCTTCGCCGTGGCCGATGCGGTTCTCGGTTTCGGCTCCGGCCAGCTCTCCGCCCGCCGGGACGCACGGCTCGATCTCGGCGGCGTGCACTGGTTGCAGCGGCATCAGGGCTTGTCGCGCCTGTTCACGATCCTGCCGTTCGGACCGAATTATCCCGCCGCCTATGGCGTGGCCGCGATCAACGCGAGCCAATTGCCGATCGATGCCGCCTGGATGCGCTATATGCGCCACCAACTCGACCAGGACAGGCCGTTCGCGACATTCGATCTGGCGGGTCGATCGGTGCGCGACCATCGCCGCGCCTTCGAGGCCATCGGCGTGCGTGACATTCTGGCCCTGGCCGGCACCGACCCGTTCCGCTCCCATCCGCCCGATCTGATCGCTCACGCGGATCAGGGCATCGCCTTGGCCGGAACCACCCGCCTGCGCGGCACCGTGCCGCCGGCACGTGTGCCCCCAGCGCCGATCCGCGCGGTCGCGGTTCAGATCGGCACCTATGACGGCGCCTCGACCGGCCCGCTCACAATCACCCTCTGCAGCGGCACGATCTGCGCGCACGGTCAGGCGGAACTCGCCGGTGCGCCCGATGACCAGTTCCTGCGCATCCCGCTCGATCATCCCCTATCGGCCAGTCCCCATCGGCCGTTGACCTATGTTCTGCGCCATTCCAACGGCGCGGCCGTGGTGATCTGGAGCGGCCCCGGCGCCACCGGCGTTCTGGCCGATCTGCGCCTGCTCACCCAGCCGACCCATGCCGCAAGCCGCGTTTTCAGTGACCGGGTCATGACGATCTATCAACTTCCGCACCCGGCCCCGATTTTTGCGGCGCCAGGCTGCCGCGTCACCCCCGCGGGATGGAACAAAGTGACGGCCGATTGCGCCAACCCCACCCGCTTGATCCGCCGTGTCGCCTGGTTCGCGGGATGGCACGCGATCCTTGATCATCGAACGGTCAAAATCGCCCGCGCGGGTCCGCTATTCCAATCGATCGCCCTACCCCAGGGCCGCAGCACGGTCCGTTTCTTCTACCGGCCGCGTGACACGCGGGTGAGCGTCGCACTGGCCGTGCTCGCATTGCTGGTCAGCCTCGTTCTCTATCGCCCCGAGTTCATGCGAGGCGGGACACGCACCGAGCCAGCGCCGTTTGACCCTGCGGCCACTCGTCACTAAACGCAGCCCATGAGCGAAAACGAAGCGAAGACCCCGACAAGTTGGCCATTCCGTGAGGCAGAGCGTGTCGCGCAGCGCCTGGCGCGCACCGGAAAAACCAACGCACTGTTCGAAACCGGCTATGGCCCGTCCGGCCTGCCGCATATCGGCACCTTCATGGAGGTGGCGCGGACCTCCTGGATCAGGCTCGCCTTCACGACCTTGACCGGCCTGAACTCGAAATTGCTCGCGTTTTCCGATGATATGGACGCGTTGCGTAAAGTGCCCGGCAACGTCCCCCAGCAGGACATGCTGCATCGCTACATCGGCCAGCCGCTGTCCCGCGTGCCCGACCCGTTCGGCACCCACGACAGTTTCGGGGCCCATAACAATGCGCGGTTGCGCGCGTTCCTTGACTCCTTCGGCTTTGACTATGAGTTCGCATCGTCGACCGCCTATTACACTGGCGGGCGCTTCAACGATGCGCTGCGCGCGGTCGCGGCGAAGCATGACATCATCCGCGACATCATCCGCCCCACCCTCGGGCCGGAGCGCCGGGCGACCTATTCACCGATCCTGCCGCTGCATCCGCGCACCGGCGTGGTGATGCAGGTGGCGATCGATGCGGTCGATGTCGATGCCGGCAGCGTCACCTGGCGCGATCCGGACACCGGCACGATGCACGAAACCTCCATCTACGACGGGGCGGCCAAGCTCCAATGGAAGGCCGATTGGGCGATGCGATGGTATGCGCTCGGGGTCGACTATGAAATGTCGGGCAAGGATCTGATCGATTCGGTGCGGCTGTCGAGCGCGATCGTCCGCGCGATGGACGCCGAACCGCCGGAAACCTTTACCTATGAACTGTTCCTCGATGACAAGGGCCAGAAGATCAGCAAATCGAAAGGCAACGGTCTGTCGGTCGAGGCATGGCTGAACTACGCCCCGGCCGAAAGCCTCGGCCAGTTCATGTTTGCCTCGCCACAACGCGCCAAGCGCCTGTTTTTCGATGTGATCCCACGCGCGACCGATGATTATCTGGCCAATGCGGAGGCATTATGCGCGGGCATCGGCATCGCGGAAGATAATCCCGCCTGGTTCATCCACGGTGGCGTGGCTCCGACATCGCCGGAAAGCCCTGTGTCGTTCGGCATGTTGCTCAATCTGGCCTCGGTGGTGAACGCGGAGACTCCCGATATGCTGTGGGGCTTCATCCGCGCCTACCGCCCCACGGCAACGCCGGAGACCTCACCGTTCCTGGCGCGATTGGTCGGCTACGCGGTGCTGTATTACCAGGATTTCGTCAAGCCAACCAAGCAATATCGCGCCGCCAGCGCGATCGAGCGCGCGGCGCTGGAGGATCTTGCCGCCGGCTTGGCCGCGATTCCCGCCGATGCCGATCCCGAGGTTTTGCAGACCTTGCTGTACGATGTGGGAAAGCGTCATCCGTTCGCGTCGCTGCGGGAGTGGTTTTCGTGCCTGTATCAGGTGTTGCTCGGTCAGACCGATGGTCCGCGATTCGGCGGGTTCATCGCCTTGTATGGCGTGGCGCCGACGATCAGCCTGATCGAGCAAGCTCTCTCACGCGAGCAGGCTGCCGCTGATTGATGACACGTGTAAAAATTTCACGTTGACCGGCGCTGATCGTGCGCCAGTCATGCGCCTCGGCGTAGGCGGTGGTCGCACCGCGATCGGGCGGATCGGCGAGTAGCGTATCAAGACCCGCCGCAAGCGAGGCCGCGGAAAAATCCGCGGCAATCAGCCCGGCCGCACGGGAACGCACCACCTCGTCATTGCCGGCGGCCGGTGAGGCGACCACCGGCGTGCCACAGGCCATCGCCTCGAGCAGCACATTCGCCCAGCCTTCGCGGCTGGAGGCGAGGACGAGGCAATCGGCGCCGCTGTAATAGAGCGGCAGGCGCGGTTGGGGCATGGCGCCGATCAGCTTGACCCGGCTGAACAGACCATGCGCGGCCGCGAGATCGCCCAGCGCGGCGCGCTCCGGACCATCGCCGGCAATGATCAGGTCATGGCCCGCGAGCTGTGCGGTAGCGAGGCGGGCGAACGCCTCGATCACGCGATCATGGCCTTTTCGCGGAATCAGATGGCCGACCGATAGAATATAGCGGTTGGTCTGGCCGATCGCGGCACGGGCGGTTGAAGGTTCAATCGGGTTGAAAATTTCGGTATCGACGCCGTTGCGTAGTGTGGTGATTTTATGCGGATCGATACCGAGTGCGCGCACCCCCTCGGCGAGGGCCTGACTCACGGTGATCAGCGCGTCGGCCTGGTCGAGCGCCTCGGTGATCAGCGCCCGCGGCCGGGGGAAGTCCGGCCATTGCGTCACGTCCGACCCGCGGGCGGTAAGGACCAGCGGCAGGTTGAAATGCCGCGCCAGCCAGGCAGCGGCGACGCCATCGGGGTAAAGATAATGCCCGTCGATCGCATCCGGCCGGTATCCCTCCGCGAGCAGCGCGGCGAGGGCGGGTTTCAGGGTTCTGAACAATGTATGCGGCGTCAGAGCCTGACCGAATTTGGGAACCACGAGATAGCGCGGGTGTCTTACATCGAGGCCAAACCGGATCTCGTTGCGGGGCGCCGCCGCGTGGCGCGACCATGCGCCGAAACGCGAATCGGTTGTGGGAAACCACGGCACCGGCGCGATCACGACGCTGGTCACATCCTCGTCGGCGACGAGATGACGCAGCCGGGTTTCGACAAAAACGCCATGGGACGGCATGGCTTGATTGGGAAACAAGGTCGAAACCGTCACGAGGCGAATTGTCATCGCCGTGTTTGGCGTCCCGGCGGGATCGCCCGCGCCGCCCGGTCGCGCCAACCACGCCGTAGTGGCACCGATGACGGCGCCGGCTCAACGCTATCGACCGGCGGCGTGATCGATGATCCGCGCCGTTGCCGCAATCCGGCATCAGCCGACGCGGATGGCGCATCATCCCGCCAGTCGAACGGCCACCAGCGGCGCTTGCCTGGTTTTTGAGGTTGACCTTCCTGTGCGGTCCAGACCGCAAGCCAGAGCACGGCGATTAGACCGGCAAGAAAATAAAGTCCCTTCATACCCGATTATCCATCGACGTTTCGACGCAGGCGCCAGGAGGGCGCCGCATTGGCGGCCATCGCGGCGCGCGCCGGAACGATGCGGCGATACGGTGAACCGGCCGGAACCTGCGAGGTCTTCGCGATGGCGCCGATCGATGCGACCACGATCATCAGCGTGTAGAAAAGACTGTAGTAACCGAGTGACAGAAACGACCCACCGACCAGATAAGCGACCATGGAAACCTCAATCATTCGACTCAACTGATTGATCCACAGCAATGACGGATCGCCCCGCGTCCGCCATCGCAGCCGCCATAGACTAACGACCCCAACCACGTTCATCGCGATAAAGATGAATAGAAGCGGAAATCCCCCCTGGCTGACGAGTTGGAACCAGATACTATGGGTTGCGCGTTGATGAGCGTCGGGAAAATAGCGATGGATCACCGTCGGTGACGCGGTTGCCTTGAAGCCACCGCCGGTCAGCGGATTGGCAATTGCGATGCCCCAGGCCTGACGCCACACGGTGAGCCGATCATTCGCCGAGGCCGAATGGTGGAAATGTTGGATCGTATCCATCCGGGCGACCCAGTCTCGCGGCATCACGCTGATCGCCATCACCAGCCCCAGCGCGATCAATACGCCTGAACGGATCCGGCCTTTGCTATTCCACCACAGAAAGGCGCTCATCGCGAACAATGCAAGCAACCCGCCGCGCGAATAGGTGCCGACGACGGCCAACAGGCAGCTCATCATCGCGAAGATCAGGCCGATCCGCACGATCCGATGGGCAGATTGAAGCCGCAGGTAATTCATCAACGGTAATACCATCAGCAGTGCAACCGCCAATTGATTATTGTCGCCGATGATACTGTCCTTGGCACCATAGACGTGGTCATTGCCGCCGGTCAGTAGTGTGAAAATGCCACCTTTCACCCCGAAATAGCCGAGTGCGATCACCATCAGCCAGATCAGCGCATTGACCCGCCAGCGCGTGGTCAGCAATCCGGCAACCAGGATCAGAATGCCCAGGGCCTTCACCGTCTGGATATAGGCGGGAATCACGATTGATGACGGGCCGAGAGCAAAGATCGTGCTGATCGTGCATTGGATCAGAAACAGCAGCAGCAGGATCGTCATCGCATTGAGCGGAAATTTTTTTGGCTCACCGTTCACGACGCAGCCGATCAAGGTGGTGATGACCGCGATCAACGCGACTGGCAGATGACCGGAAAACCCATAGGTCAATTGCTGCGGATTCATGAACGAATAACATTCGTAGGCGATCACGCCGGCCATGGGCCGCACGATCGCCAACCCGCTCAATATCAAGATAAATGATAGAAAAACGAGGTTATGCAGCATGGCGGTTCGGGTAAATGCCGATGCGGAATATCATCACGCGCCGATTTTTTCCTGCAGGGCCTGAGCGGCGGCGCGATCGGGGAAAGGTTGTTTGCTGGACAATGCTTGTTTCAAAATGGCCGCGGCTTTGGCCTTGTCACCGGTTTGCGCAAGAACGGACGCATAATGATAGGCGACGTTCGGATCGGTGGGCATGCCCTGATGGGCTTGGGCGAGCAGGACCAACGCCTGTTTCGGGTTCGATTGCCGCGCCAGAATCCATCCCAGCGTATCCGCTACCTGCGGCGTCGGGCTGATCGCGTAGGCGCGGGCGGCCAGGCCGGCGGCGTCTTTCTGGTTTCGTTTTCCAGCGATCCAGGCCAGATTGTTCAGAGCCAGCACGTCGTTGGGATTTTTCGCGAGGGCGGTTTGATAATGGGTGGCCGCCGCTGGTAGATCATTGGCCGCCAAGGCAAGCTGTCCCGCCGCATTTTCGAGCGCCGGCAGCGGGCCGTAGGTTTTGATCGCGGCAGCAAGCGTCGCCGCAGCGCCAGCATGGTCGCCCGATGCCGCCTGGGCTTCTGCCAGATTGAGCGTGATCAACGCCGAAGGATGAGCATCATCAGCTTTTTTGAAAGCCGCGATCGCTTGCGGCATCTGGTGTTGCGCCATTTCGAGCGTGCCGGGGAGCAGCAGAGACTCTGGTTGATGTGAGGGATCGGCGGCAAAGCTGTTTGCCGCAGCCAGCGCCGCGGTCGCGCCGCCCTGTTTGAACGACAGCCCGACGCTGGCCTGAAGAAGTGTCATGTTGCGAGGCGCCACCTTCAGCCCGTCGGCCAGCACCGCCTGTCCAGCCGCGATATCGCCGGCTGCGACGTCGATTCGCGCCAGCGCGAGGCGTGCTCCGATATTTTGCGGATTACGTTGCAACAATGCCGCAAGGTCGGTCTTTGCCCCCGGCGTATCGTGCCGCGCCAGAGCGACCTGGGCTTTGGCCGCGAGGATAAGGGGCTCATCCTGCATTTTGGGGTTGAGACCATCAAGGAGGCTGCGCGCCTGATCCAGTTTTTTGAGACGAATATCGAGGCTGACGATATCGGCGACAAAGACGGGATTGGTCGGCGCCGCCTTGTGGGCGGCTTGCAGCACGTCGTTGGTCTTGGAAAAATTCTGGCTGCTCGCCAGAAGCGACGCGAGCGCCGAGACGGCGGCCTGATTGGTCGGGTCGATTTTGACCGCTTTGGCGATCATGGTTTCGGCACCCGCCTGATCACCCTGAAGCAGGGCGATATGGGCCATTCCAAGCATTGCCCCGATATTATCGGGCTGCGCCTTCAGTGCCGATTGATAATCCGCCTTCGCGGCCGGAAGGTTGAACGCCGCCAGATCGAGTTCGGCCGACAACAGCGACCCGGTCGCCGCACCCTTCAATTTGTCGAGACGCGCGATCGCCGCGCGCGCCACCGGGTGGTCGCCAGCGGCGATCGCCGCCTGGGCGAGGGCGGCTTGAACGCCGGGATCGGCCGGCGTCAGTGCGGCGGCTTTCTGGAATTGCAGCATCGCGCCTTGCGGGTTGCCGGTGGCCAGCTCGATCTGACCAAGATGGATCAGCGGGGTTACGATTTTGGGATCGAGGATCGCGGCCTGGGCAAATGCAGCCTTGGCCGCATGGACATGGCCGATCGCCTGTTCGGCGGTGCCTTGCAGCAGCATCATGCCGAAGTCATGCCTGGCCCCTGGACCCCCTGCGGCGATGGTCGAAATCGCAAGGTTCGGATGATGATTTTTCAGCGCGAGTGCGGCGAGCAGGCGGCGACCGGCCGGATCGTTGGGTACCCGCGCGACGTAATGCGCCGCCGCTTCCTGTGCCGCGCCGTATTCACCGAGGTGAAGAAGCGTTTCCGCCTGGAGGAAATAGGCGCCCGGAAGATCGGCCATGACCGGCGATAGACGCTGAAGTATCGATTGGGCGTCTTTCCATTTCTGGTGATTGACATCGAGGCTGGCCTGCAGATAGAGCGCGCCGACCGACCCGGGTGCCAGTTTCAGGATTTGCGTGATTTCCTCCTGCGCCGGGCCGGGTTGACCGGCGGCAATCAGGGCATTGGCCAAGGTCAGCTGAGCGGTCAGATTGCTTGGTTGGCGTGCGAGGAGGGCCTTGAGTGTCGTGATGGCGGTGGTTGGTTTGCCGGAGGCAAGCTGGGCGCGCGCCGCGCTGAGCACCACCTGAGGATCGTTCGGCGCGAGTGTTTGAGCCTGGGCGAGGTCGGTTTGAGCGGCTTTGACGTCGCCGCGGCCGAGCGCTTCGGCTTCGCGGGCGAGCCAGACCGAGGGTAGTTTCGGATCGAAAGCTTCGGCTTTGTGGAGATCGGCGGCAGCGCGATCCGGCTGGTTCAGCGCCTGCTCCGCCGCGGCACGGCCAAGGGCGATCCGCGCCGCGGTTTCACCGGTTGCATTGCCGATCGGAAAATCATGCAGCAGATCGACATAGCGGCGCTGCGCCATATAGGAATTGAGAACGATGCTCAGGGCGCGATCCGGCTCGTAGCCCGCTGTGCGGGCGGCGCGCGCCTCGCGTTCGGCGGATACCGGGCTGCCAAGTTCCATATCGAGCTGAGCCAGAAGAAAGTTGGCGGGACCATTGCTCGGATGGTCCCGCAGCTCGTTGCGCAGGACCAGCATCGCGTCACGTGGTTTGTCTTGCGAAAGGTAGGTCTGCGCGCGTGCGACCGGATCGGCCTGAGCCACGCCGACACCGAGCATGACGAACGGGGTTGTCAGGAGAAGGGTACGATAGAGATTTTTCATTGATCTTCCGATTCCGTGATCGTTTCGGGCTGGCCGTTCGCATAACTGGTTTTGACGAGATCGGCGATGCCGAGTGACTCGATCAAGGCATAGAGGGTGGGTCGGCTGACTCCAAGATGTTTCGCGGCAAGGGCGATCGAGCCCTGGGAATGGGCAATCGCGAGCTGAATGGCTTCGCGCTCCGCCCGTTGGCGGGCCGTGCGCAGATCCGGGATGGCGACGTCCGCCGGCGCGAGTTCGAGATCGGCCGGCTCGACGAAACGCCCCTCGGCCATGATGGCCCCCCGACGGATGCGATTTTCCAGTTCGCGGATATTGCCCGGCCATTGATGCGCGGCCAGCGCCGCCACCGCGGCGCCTGACAATCCGATGACGCGCCGGCCAGACTCGCGCGAGAAACGTGATAGAAAATACCGTCCCAACAGAACGGCGTCACCCGGGCGCTCGCGCAGCGGGGGTATCCGTACCGCAACAATGTTGAGCCGATAAAACAGATCCATTCTGAATCGCTGTGTTTCGACCAGATGTTCCAGATCCTGATTGGTCGCGGAGATGATTCGGGCATCGACCGGAATCGATTTTCGCCCCCCCACGCGCTCGATCACATGTTCCTGTAAAAAACGCAGGAGTTTGACCTGCAAACTTTGCGGCAGATCGCCGATCTCGTCGAGAAACAATGTGCCCTTTTGGGCAAGTTCGACCCGTCCCAGCGTCTGACGCACAGCACCGGTGAAGGCGCCTCGCTCGTGACCGAACAACTCGCTCTCAAGCAGATGTTCAGGGATCGCGCCGCAGTTGATCGCTATGAAGGGGCCGGCGGCACGGGGGCTGAGATCGTGAAGGGCGCGCGCGAGCACCTCCTTGCCGGTACCGCTATCCCCGAGAAGCAGAACAGGAACATCGGTCTGAGCCAGTTTTTCGATGTCACGACAAACCTTCAGCATCGAATCGGCGGCGGTTATCACGGTTTTGATCGGACTGGACCCCACGATGGCACCGAGCGCCCGGTTTTCGGTTTCGAGGTCGAACAGGCGGAATGCCCGATCAACGATCAACCGGAGAACGTCGATATCAACGGGTTTTTCATAAAAATCATGGGCGCCGTGCCCAATGGCGTGGATGGCGTTGCGCTTGGCGCCATTGCCGGTCGCAACGATCACCTTCATGTCAGGGCAGATTTCCAGAAGGTCGTGCAGAGTCGCGAAGCCTTCGCTGACCCCGTCGGGATCAGGCGGCAGTCCGAGATCGATAATGGCGACGGCCGGCCGTTCCTCCTGCAACACGTCCATCGCCTGGGCCCGCGAATTGGCGGTCAGCACGGTGCGGCCGGGGAAGGCCCACCGATATTGCCGGCACAGACCATCATCGTCTTCGACGATCAGAAGCCGGTCGCGATCCCGGTTGATCATGCGACGATAAGTTTTGCAGCGCGAAGCGCAGGGTCGAGCAGGGGGAAGTTCAATCTGATCACCGTTCCGATGTTGACCGTACTCGTAATAGCGACTGTGCCACCAGCGGCATGAACCAATTCGCGCGACTGGAACGCGCCAAGACCGAACCCGCTGGCCTTTGATGAGATGAAGGGTCGAAACAACTCATGGCGGATGAACGCCTCCGACATGCCGGTCCCGCGATCGGTGATGGTGATGGTCACCGCGCCGCCGCCCTGCTCGGTCTGGATCGAGACAATCTGACCCGGTTTTGATGCGTCGATCGCATTGTCAACCAGGTGATTGATCACGGCGTCGAACGCGGAGGGGTCCATGGCAATTTCGCTGGGCTGATCATCGAGGTCGAGCACCACGGCGATCTCTCCCTTGGACCAGGTCGCGCCATAGAGCGCGCGGAGCCGGTCGCCGACATCGAATTTGATCGGCGGCTGCACTTCAGGTGATTTCAATCGGGTCAACATCGATTGAATTTTACCCACCGATCCCCGCAATGTTGCCATCATATCTTCACGAAAATACGGATCATCCATGTGATGGTCCGCGTTGGATACCAGCAGGGCGAGCTGATTGGCGACATTTTTGATGTCGTGCGCCACAAACGCGAATCGCTGCCCGGCCGCTGCGAAGCGTCGGGCCTCGGCAAGCGCCTCGGCGGCGCGGCGTTCTGCCAGCATCAGCGAAATTTCCCGTGCCACGACACCCAGGAGAGAGACCGCTTCCTCGTTCAATGGCGCGCCCGATCGCGATTGACCGAGCAGAATGACCCCTAGCGGAGTCGATGAACGGGGATCCGGCAGGGCGAGGGCCAACCAACTCGCGGGCGTTGTGTCCACCGAAACCAGGCTCGCATCACCCTCGAAACTGCAAAAAGTATCATGATTGAGCCGGATCATGAGTGGATGGGAGAGGTCGAGCGGCGAGGTTGGGCCGCGCATATTCCATTCCCCGGCATTGGTCAGCAAACCAGTTTCAGACGAATCGTCGCGCAGCATCAGGACGCCGCAAGGACTATCCACCGTGTCGGCCAGAACCTTGATCACCCGTTGCGGCAACCCCCCCTGTTCGATCGCGGCCAGGGTTTCGATGCACCTGAGCCACTCCCGGCGGTAGTCATATCGTTGTGCGAAAAAATTATCCGTGATCGTCCGACGCAGCCTCGAACGTGCTGAACCTGAACTTGCCAGCACCGAAATCAGGATGATCCCGAAAAAGAGCAGGGCAATCTCCAGGACTGAGCCCCAATCCTTGCCGTAGCGTTGCAAAACCGTGCCGGTGAGGCCAAGACCCACGAGGAAAGAACCACCCAGGATCAGGCTGGTCGAATAAAAAGCGGCGCCATGCGATATGGTGACCCGTTCGCGCCAGCGCTTCATGCGGCGCTCGGTGCCGATGAACAGCGGCAACACCATCAGATAAACCAACGCCTGCGCGTCCAGCAGGTTGGTTGAAAGCCGCTTGTGGATGATTGCGTTGCCGTAGAGCAGGAAGGTGAAAATCGCCATCATCGCAATTGCGATCAGCGGCAGATTGATGTGCCAGCGAACATCCTCAGCCGCATTCCGATAGACGTTTTCTATTAAAATTAACATAATGAGCGCGAAAAAAAGCCGCAGCTCAATGATCAGACCATCGATCCGTAACCAATGGAACGCGCCGATCGTTGCAAATATCGCAGCGACGACGCCGCAACCAATGATGATCCGAATGCCTCGCCTCAATACGGGATCAGATGTCGCGTTGAACCGCCGGTCGAGCGTACCGATCGTGGCGATCCAACCTGTCGCTTGAAGGAACCAGGCAACATCCTGTAGCGGCGGAACGGCAAAAACGCTGACCAACCAAGCCGCCGTAAATGCCGCCGCCAATGGCATAGCCCGACCGCGACGCAGGATGAGCAAGCTGCTCCCGAGAATACCGTACCCGGCCGCAGCGCACGCATAGACCAGATCGATAACCGCCATGGCTGGACTATAAGCCCGCCAGAAACTTAGCGAGCACCCTCCCGAAAGATGATTACGCGAACTGTCGCGACACAAATCCTGATGTCCAACATAAAACTCCGATGCTTAATATAATATAAATCATACGAAAGTTTTCTGCGCGCATCTTCGACCGACGCCCCGTAGGGATAATTTACCTGCGCCCAACCAGTGATGCCGGGCTTGGCAACGCTGCGATCACGATAATGCGGGATCTGTTCCGCGAGATTGTCGACGAAATGCGGCCGCTCAGGACGCGGGCCAATCACGCTCATCTCGCCTTTGAGCACATTCAACAACTGCGGCAATTCGTCGATACGGAGGAGGCGGATGACCGCACCAACCCGTGTCACCCGGGGATCGCGCGCCGATGCCCAGACGGGCGCGCCACCCACTTCGGCATCCGCCCGCATGCTCCTGAATTTGATGATCTCAAATGGTGCGCCAAACAACCCGACCCGGGTTTGCCGGTAGAAGATCGGGCCGGGACTGTCGAGCTTGATCAGAAGGGCGGTGATCAAGAGAACAGGGGCGGTCAGAACTAAGATGGCCAAACTCAGTGACACGTCGAGTATTCGTTCGAAAATCCGGCGCATGACGCCGCCGCCCAACGTGTCGCCATACGCGAGCCAGCCGTTTGACAGACGATCAATGTCGATCGCCTTGTTCGAGATCTCACGGAATTCAATCTCGTTTAAAACGCGGATGCCGGCAGCGCGGCATCTGATGAGCGCCTGATCATCGACCAACGGCCGAAATTCCGAGGGAACCACGATCGTCGAGACGCCCTGACGTTTCAGGTCACGGGGCGAAATAGTGCGAAAATTTTCACAGGTGATCGACGTGATCTGACGTTCTGACGTATCAGCATGATACGCAAGGATTTCGCCAAACGATAAGATGGCAGAGTTTGAAGAGTTCATTGTCGAAATACGACCGCCCCCTGGACCTAAATTTCTATTCCGAAATATTAATGTTAAACGAGCTAATTAACACGCATTCAACCGATGTTCTCCAATGACAGATGAGAAGAGACGCGAAAAATTTTAATTAATTGAGTGAGATTCACACCAAACTCAATTACCAAACGCTAACGACCTTTTAAAATTGTTATACGGCGACATCAACAACGCAAAACCATCGAATATTCACCCGCGAACGACCCGCATAACCACACGGTCGACGGCCGCGCAGAGTACCGATCAAAAATTATACAACGGAGCAACGGAAGCCGTTCACAAATTTATAACCTTTCCTCGGTCACAAACCGGTATTTTCATTAACAAATTATTCGTGCGGCGTCAATTGAACGTTGCGATTAACTCGAACATAGGGGGTGGCCCAAAAAAAGAAAAACAACCCATTTTTTATACGAATGAGACTGTCCCGAGCCTCAACATGACGCGATTTCGGTCAAATTTTGTTGAGTCGACGGCATCGCTCCGGCATCGGCGTTAACGCATTCGTTCGCGGAGTGTGATATAACGCACTACAAGGCGGGAATTGCCGATGTTATGATCGTTTGCCCCACGTCCACTATTTGAGAGATTTTAATGAAACAAGACCCTGCCCAGCACCGGCCGCTCCAGCTCGATTGCAGCCGGTCAATTTTGAACATCGCGAACCGTAGCCGTGTTAACATTATCGTCATGTCAATTTTGGTTGGGCTGAGTGTGGCGCCGCTTGCCGCCTGCTCCAATTCCGGTTCCGATTCGATGTCGCCGCCCAAGGCGTCGGCGGTGTCATTGCCCTACCGGATCGGCCCCGCCGATACGCTGAGCGTATTTGTCTATGGAGCGCCGGATTTGAGCGTTCATGACATTCCGGTGCGTCCGGATGGGCGTATTGCGATTCCGCTGGTTCCTTCCATCGTCGCGGCAGGCAAGACACCGCAGGAACTCGGCAAGGATATTGCCCATAAATTATCGAAATTCGTGCGGGATCCGAACGTTACGGTGATTGTCGATAGTTTTCACGGTATGATGGGTTCGGAAATTCGCGTCATCGGTGGCGGGGCAAAGCCCGTCGCGGTGCCTTATGTCGACCATATCACGGTGCTCGACGTCATGACCGAAATTGGCGGGCTACCCCAATTTGCCGCCGGCAACGATGCCTACATCATAAGGCGCACCGCCAAGGGCGACACGAAGATTCCAGTCCGGCTCGGTGCATTGCTCAACCATGGCGATATGTCACAGGATATCCCCATGCTGCCGGGTGACGTTCTGGTCATTCCGCAAACCATGTTTTGAGGCCGGTCGATGGATGATCTTATCGCTCTTGGATTACGCCTTGGCCGCGGCGCCTGGCGTAACCGCTGGCTCGGCATCGCGGTCACGTGGCTGATCTGCCTCGCGGGTTGGATCGGTGTAATGACTCTGCCGCCCAAATACGAATCGAGCGCACAGCTCTACGTCGCGGCGGACCCGGTGCTGACCCCGCTGCTTGAGGGGATCGCGATCAACGGCAATACCAGGGAGGAGTTCAGTCTGCTCCAGCGCACGCTGTTGAGCGATCCTAATCTCAGCACCCTGCTGGACAAGACCGGACTGGGTCTGCAAGCTGAGGGGCCGGGCGCGCGCGAAGCGATGATCCGCGGATTAAGAAGCCGGATCGACATCGTGCCTCAGACTGATAATCTGTTCACGATCCACTACGAAAGCGTGAGCCCAAAAAAAGCATATGAAGTTGTTCAGGGGCTCGTGAATATCTATGTCGAACGCGCATCGGTGCGCAATCAAGGCGACATCGATAATGCACGAACCTTCCTGAATTCCCAAATCACCTATTTCCATACCCAGTTGAAACAGCTCGAGCAGAAACGAGCCAATTTCCAGGCGAAGTATCTGCAGCTGCTGCCGGGGGCCAATGGCGTGTCTGCGTTCGAGCAGGAGCAGACTAAAGTCCGTCAACTGAACGGCGCTCTGGCGGATGCGATCGCTGAACGCGAAATCATCGAAAAGCAGCTGGCGACCACCAAGCCGTTGCTGACAGGCGCCGCGGCGCTTTCCAGCGGATCGGGGGGTGCCGGACTGGCCGCCGCCGAGGAGCGGCTTGCGGAACTCAAACAACAATATACCGACGCTTATCCCGGTGTGATCGCGGCGGAACGACAGGTTGAAGCCCTCAAGCGCATGGCGAGCGGTGGCCCTGCGTCGGGCGGCGTCGCAACACCGGCGGTCGCCAATCCGGTCTACGAACAGCTAAGGTTGCAACTGCTGAAAATCGACACCGCGCTATTCTCACTGCGTCGTCAAATCACATCATCGACGGCCGAGCGAGACCGTCTGGCCGCGTTGGCCAAGTCGCAACCGGGAATTGAGGCCCAATATATCAATCTGGACCGCAACTATTCAGTGTTGCAAGCGGAATACCACAACCTGATTCAACGCCGTGAGGCGATGCGGATCGGCGCGGCCGCCAATGTCGATGCCAATCGCATTCAGCTCCAGGTCATCAACCCGCCGCAGGTACCGCGTCTGCCGATCGCCCCGAACCGGCCTCTTCTGCTGGTTGTTGTCTTGATCCTGGGGATTGGTGCCGGTGTCACAGCCGCGGCGTTGCTGGCGCAACTCGAGGGTCGATACGAGACACTCGATGATTTGAAAGCGCTCGGGTTGCCGGTGATCGGCGGAATTTCAGATGCGCGCAAGCGCGCGAGCAACCTCGGGCCTGCCCTTCGACTGGCCGGCGCGGCTGTTTTGCTCTTTATGATTTTCGGGGGGTTCATGGTTGGAACATTTGTTATGCAGAGGTTCGCGTGAGTAACAATAAACCGCCTCGCCACCTCGCCGAGCGCGTTGCGGCCGAGTTGCTGCCGGATTCCATCGTGGGTCTCGACCGGCTCGATGCTGTTTCAAATCGGCTGGTCAGGCCATTACCGCCGCTGCCGGGCCGACCCTACGCCGATGAAACGAATCCCAGCGCGCGCGACCCCGGCGAGCCGGATCATGAGCGATTGCTGCGCCCCGTCACCACGCTATCCCCCAAATTCGATGCGCTCGCCGAATTGCCCGCTCTCGGGATCGTCGACCGCAAGGCTAAAGACGGTGAGGTTATCTCACGCAAAGCGTTGGAGGATGCCGGTATGGTCGTTGCACGCGGTCGTCGCGATCAGGCGGGTGAGGAGTTCAGAATTGTCCGCCAACATATTCTGCAATCCATGTCCCAATCCACCTCGGCAACCGGCGGCAAAGCCGATGGCACCGGTGTCGCTTGTCCCAATGTCGTGATGGTGACGAGCGCCAAACATGGCGAGGGCAAGAGTTTCACCGCGCTCAATCTGGCGACCATTCTGGCTGAAGGCGGCGATCGACCTGTCGTGTTGATCGATGCCGATATTGGCAGCAACTCGCTGTCGCGACACTTCGGCATGCAAACCCATCCTGGCTTGCTCGATGTCGCGGTATCACCGCGCCAGTTGGCCAGCACGGTGACAATTCCGGCCGAGCCCGACAATCTCTCGTTCATTCCGATCGGTGGCGGCGCCGATCAGGACGGGCGGGGGGATCTGTCATCGCGCCAACCGGTGAAAACGTTGATCGAGCGGCTTGCCGGGCAGTTCCGCGACAGTATTTTGGTCGTCGACAGCCCGGCCTGTCTCTCCAACAGTGATCCGATGGAACTGGCCTCGGTCGTCGGCCAAATCGTACTCGTCGTGGAGGCCGGTCAGACCCGGCGCAAGGATGTTGAAGGTGCGCTTGATCTGATCGAAGCCTGTCCGAACATCAGCCTCGTTCTCAATCGGATGACCCAGCGGGGTCGTGGCAGTTTCACGCTTTGATGATCCGCGCGCCCGTGCGCTCGTGTCAGGAGGTTCGATGACCAGGGTGTGCGGTTGCGCCGCGGCGGGCATGGTTGGGGTTGTCTGGCAGATTTGATCGATTCGTGCTCGATTGCTCACGATCATGCAAAAAAGGGTTGCCGATGCAAAAAAAACGATGGTTTTCCGGTGTCTCGTGGGTTGCTCTGGCGACGGGCATGTTGGCGATCGGTTCAGTCGCTCCCGCCTGGGCGGATGGCGGCGGCTCGAGCTCAGGGAGTGGGCTCACATCGAGCGATGCGCCGAGTATGACCGTACCGGAACCATCGATCTCCAATACGCCAATACCCGGTGATGCGCAGCTATCCTCGCTTGGCGGTGCGCCCCCATTTGGCAGCGCCGTTCGTCTTGGAAACGCGGGTACGCTCCTGCAACAGATCGGAACCTCCGCCGCCGCGATCGCGCCGGCGCCGTTTCTGACCATTGTCCCTTCGATCGGCGCCTCCGAGGAATTCGTCACCGGCGGCGGCTATAATGGCCAGAACAGCAACGGCCACGAGTTTGTCACATCGATCAACCCGGCGCTGCTGATCAATGGTGCTACCTCCCGAACCAATTTCACACTCGATTACGCACCAAATATTCAGTTCTATTCCAACCAATCCGGCTACGACGGCGTCAATCAATCTCTCAACGCCGCGATCAACGCGACCCTGTTGCCACAATCCCTGACCGTCGCGGCCCGTGCCTACGTGACCGACCAGGCGACGAGCGGTGGATTACCGCCAGGTGGGACCTCAATCTACAACAGCAACAACACGACATTGACGCAAAGTTATTCAGTATCACCAGCTTTCAATGACAAATTCAGCCTGGGTACGCTCAATCTGCTCTATTCGGCGCAATACACGCACCAATCCGGCAATGCGGCCTTTCTGCCGAATGCAACCAATCCATATTTTCAGACGGGTGATGTTTTCGCCCAGACCGAGGCGGGAAGCTTCACCACAATCCCGTTCTTCGAGCGGTTCGATGACACGCCAAGCGTCTCCGCAACAGAAGATGTCGGCACCGGCGTACTCAGTGGAGCCCATCAATATTTCGTCAAGGACACGCTGCGCTATGCGCCGGTGCAGCATGTCGTGCTTTCCGCGTCGGGCGGTTATGAAGACATCGCGTATGCCGGGGTACCGCCAACCTTGATCCGGGATGCAACCTGGAGCATCGGCGCACGGGTCGTCTTTCCCGATGGTGGGCTTCTGGTGGCGCGGTATCAGCATCTCGACGGGTTCGACGCCCCCTACATTCGCCTGTCCCACGCGCTCACGGCGCGAACCACCCTGGCCGCCTCCTATTCGGAAACACTCTCGACCCAACAGCAGAGTATCGGGCTCGGCGTGGCGTCGAGCACGGTCAACAGCGTCGGATTGCCGGTTGGAGGGCTGAGCGGGCAGCCGGTTTTGCTCGCGAATCAGTCGCTCAGCGTCCAATCCGGCCTGAGCCGGAACAAGCAGTTTTCCGCGGCGCTGACGACGCTCTATACCCATGACACCGTTTCATTGTCCGTCCAGGCCGATCAAGACACGCTGGTGGCAACAGCGCCCGGTTTGGCCGGATTTTCGCAGAAGAGCGTCTCGGTCTCGGTGTCCGAAGCGCATCAGCTCTCGCCGCGCATGAACACGATCGTGTACCTGAATTTCGGGCGGACCCAATCCCCCGCTCTCGGTGCGTCAACCACATCGACCTATGGTGCCAGCGCGGCACTTACCTATCGTGTCACACCCACGCTGTATGCCAATGCCCAATACAGCATTACAAATCAGGAATATACCGGTTTCGGCAATCAGGGCGTTCAGAATATCTTCACTATCGGCATTCAAAAAACATTTTGAAAGACATATCGTGTTCCTCGAACATCTCGGTCTCGCGGATATGCCGTTTCGTCTCACGCCGGATGATCGGTATTATTTTGCCAGCAGTGAACACAGTCGCGCCCTGTCGCATTTGTTGTTCGGTCTGGCACAAAGTGAGGGTTTCATTGTCATCACCGGTGACGTCGGTGCCGGTAAAACCACCTTGGTCGAACGGCTGACGGCGCAGTTGAACGAAAAGACCTATCGTCTGGCCAGTGTCACGAGCACCCAGATCGACGCCGACGATATCGTGCGTTTGATCGCCGCCGATTTTGGTCTGTCGGCTGCGGGCGACAAGGCGACGTTGCTGCTGCGGTTAAAGGAACGCTGGCGCGCCGACCGCGCCCGGGGCCGGCGGGCGCTGATCATCGTTGATGAGGCGCAATGCCTCGCCCCGGCAACCCTTGAAGAATTGCGGATGCTCTCGAACATGGCCGAGCGAGGTCAGGCCCTGGTCCAGATCGTGCTGTTGGGCCAACCGCAATTTCGTGATGTGCTCGCAAGCCCCGATCTCGATCAATTGCGTCAGCGTGTTCTTGCCTCATACCATCTGGGGCCGCTGTCGCGCGACGATGCGGAGGCCTATATCCTGCACCGGTTTGCGGCGGCCGGCGGCAAGGCGGAGGGGTTTTTCCAAACTGACGCGTTCAATGCGATCTATGCGGCGACCGGCGGCATTCCCCGCCGGATCAACCGTCTGTGCAGCCGCATTCTGCTGAACGCGGCGATCGAACATTACACGGAGATCACTGCGGCCATTGTCGAGCCGATCGCGCTCGAACTGGAAACGGATCTGGACGGTCGGGCCATGTCGGCGGTTTCCAGCACCAAGGAGGATTTCGGCCGCGACCAGGGTGATCAGGTGGTCGATCGGTTGTTTCAGGTGATCCGGGCGAGAAGCGACCCATGATCCCGTCATCGCGGCATCCTCACGATGAGTGAGCAGGGTATGATCCGAAATGCGTTGACGATCGACGTTGAGGATTATTTTCAGGTCCAGGCCTATGCTGGCGCCATCGACCGGGCGGATTGGGATACCATTCCCCGCCGCGTCGAGGCGAATACCGACATGATCCTAAAGGCGCTGGAGCGACACCATGCCCATGCGACATTCTTCACCCTCGGCTGGGTTGCCGAGCGACATCCGGCCCTGATCCGGCGCATTGTCGATGCCGGGCACGAGCTGGCAAGCCATGGCTATGGGCATCAACTCGTCACCGACCTGACCGAGGCGCAATTCCGCGACGACCTGCTGCACGCCAAATCGATCCTTGAAGCCATCGCCGGAACGCCGGTCATTGGCTACCGGGCGCCCACTTTTTCGATCGGTTCGCACAACGCCTGGGCGTGGGATATCCTGAGCGAAACGGGACATCGTTACAGTTCGAGCGTGTTTCCGGTCCGCCACGATCTTTATGGCGCGCCATCGGCCCCGCGCGATCCCTATCACCCGGCCGGGCGCGGGCTGATCGAGATTCCAATGACCACGGTGCAACTCTTCGGTCGCAACCTGCCCTGTTCAGGCGGCGGATATTTCCGCTTGTTTCCTTATGCGCTCTACCGCGCGGGTGTGCGGCATTTGCATCGGCGTGAACAGAAGCGTGCGATTTTCTATTCCCATCCCTGGGAGTTCGACCCGGGACAACCAACAGTGCCGGCCGCGAAATGGACCTCGCGCTTCCGCCACCGGGTTAACCTCGCGCGCATGCCGGCCCGGCTCGACAATCTGCTCGCCGATTTTGACTGGGATCGGATGGATCGGGTCTTTGCCGATGTGATCGGATCACCGCCAGCATGACCCTGCGCTGCCGTATCATGGATGATCGGGACCGCGCCGGGTGGGATGGTTTCGTGATGGCCCATCCTGACGGAACCATCTTCCATCGCGCCGCGTGGCAGGATGTCATTCATACGGCCTTCAATCAGCACCCGTATTTCATGTTGGCCGAGCGCGATGGCCAAATTTGCGGCGTGCTGCCGCTGGTGCACATGCGGTCGCGCATCTTCAAGCGTAATACGCTGGTTTCGACCCCTTTCTGTGTCTATGGCGGACCGATCGGTACTGACGGAACCGTGACCACCGCATTGATCGAGGCGGCATCTGCGCTGATGCGCAAAATCGGTGCCAACGCGTTCGAACTGCGTACGATCGCCCCTGATCTTGCAACATCGGACTGGCAAGCGGCGCCGGCGATCTATGACACGTTCCGCAAAACCATCCCCCTCGATGACGAGGCCTGCCTGAAAGCCATCCCGCGCAAACAGCGCGCGGTGGTGCGCAAGGCTATTGATCTTGGGTTGACGAGCACGATCGACCGCGACTGGCGCCGATTTTTCCATCTCTATGCCGAAAGTGTCCATAATCTCGGCACACCGGTCTTTCCGGCGCGATATTTCCGCCTGCTCCTCGATTGTTTCGGCAACGATGCCGAAATCCTGACCGTCTTTGACAATGCAACCCCTCTCTGTGCCGTCCTGTCGTTTACCTACAAGGGTGAAATTTCGCCCTATTATGCGGGAGGAGGCACGGCCGCCCGCGGCAAGGGCGGTCACGATTTCATGTATTTCCAGGTCATGCGGCGCGCCATCGCGCTTGGGCTGGACCGTTTCGATTTCGGCCGCAGCAAGCGCGAGACCGGACCGCACAAGTTCAAGACCAATTGGGGCTTTTCACCGACGCCACTGGGCTATCAATATCTGCTCCAACCCGGTGCGATCATGCCCGACACCAATCCGCTGAGCCCGAAATACCAGCGTAAAATCGAACTATGGAAGCGTCTGCCGCGTCCACTTGCCAACGCGCTCGGCCCGATCATTGTGCGTGGGCTGGGCTGACCATGCGCGATCTGCTCTATCTCTGTCACCGGATACCCTATCCGCCGGACAAGGGGGACAAGATCCGCGCCTTTCACATGATCGAGCATTTGCGAAAGCGGTTTCGCGTGCATCTTGGCTGCTTCATCGATGATCCGGCCGATGCGGTGCATCTTCCCGCGTTGCGGTCGCGCCTCGCCAGCCTCGCGTGCATTCCGCTCGACCCCGGCCGGGCCCGCTTGCGCGCGCTGCGTCGGTGTCGCCCCGGCACACCGCTGCTGACAGGTTATTTCCATGATGATCGCCTGGTCGATTGGGTGTGTCGCACCGCACATGATCACGCCATCGATCAAGTCGTCGCCTACTCCGTCGCGATGGCGCCCTATGCCGTTCTGCTGCCCGAAACCCCCCGTATTCTGGACATGGTTGATATCGATTCTGAAAAATTCGCTGCCTATGGCCGCACGTCATCCTGGCCGAAGAGCCTTGTCTGGGCACGCGAGGGGCGCACGTTGCTTCGATTCGAACGCTCGGCGGTGCGGCAGTTCGATCGCACGCTATTCGTCTCGGCGGCCGAGCGAGATCATTTTTCCGCTCTTGCGCCCGAATCCACCGCATCCACGATCGCCATCGGCAACGGCGTTGATCTCGACTATTTCACCCCTGCTAGCAGCTTTGCCCGTCCGTATCCGGCTGACCGCAAGATCATCCTGTTTACCGGAGCCATGGATTATCGCCCCAATATCGAAGCCGTCATCTGGTTTGTCACTGCGGTGCTCGGGCAGTTGCGAGCGCAGAATCCGTTGTTTGTGATCGTGGGATCGAATCCGGCGCCGGTGGTGCGGGCGCTCGAGCGGGGAGGGGAGGTGCGGGTGACCGGCCGCGTTCCCGACACGCGGCCCTATCTCGCGCATGCCGATCTGGTGGTTGCCCCGCTGATGATCGGTCGCGGAGTGCAGAACAAGGTGCTTGAAGCGATGGCCATGGCCCGTCCTGTGCTGGCCACGCCGGCGGCGTTCACCGGCATTACGGCCGATCCGGGGCGGGATTTGCTGGTGGCTGCGACGCCGGTTGATTGGGCGCGGCATGCGATCGCGGTTCTGGCCGGAGACCACCCGGAGATGGGTGCGCGGGCGCGCGCGGCTGTGTTGCGTCATCACTCCTGGGCGCAGACTCTGGCGCCGCTTGATGCATTGCTGTCACCGGGGCCTCAATCGGCCCGATCGACCGAACAGGTATCCTTATGAATGTCATCGCCGCCCGCTCTCGTGACGTTCATATTCCGGCGCGTTATCGCTCGTCGCTCGCTGTGCTGGCGGTGTCGCTGCTGGCGATGGCGGTGATTTTTCATGCTGAGATTTTTGCCGCGGTGCAGGTCTGGTCCGCCTCGACGGCGTATAATCATTGTTTTTTGATCCTGCCGATCGCGATCTGGCTGGCGTGGGATCGGCGGGGGCGGCTGCGCGGCCTGACGCCGGCGCCTGATGTGCGGGCGGTTGTGCTTGCTGTTCCGTTTGCGTTGGCGTGGCTTGCCGCTGATCGGCTGGGGGTGATGGAAGGGCGTCAGCTGGCCGCGATGGGGATGGTGCAGTCGCTTGTGCTCGGGGTGCTTGGCTGGCGGGTGTATCGGGCGATGATCGCGCCTTTGCTGTATCTGATTTTTCTGATTCCGTTCGGCGGGTTTCTGGTGCCGGCGTTGCAGCAGTTCACCACTGATTTTGTCGATGCCGGGCTCACGATGCTCGGCATCGCTTATTATACGCATGGCTATACGATCGAGATCGCGCAGGGGGCGTTTCATATCGCGGAGGCGTGTGCGGGGTTGCGGTTTTTGATCGCGGCGATCGCGTTCAGCGTTTTGTATGCGCTGCTGATTTTTCGCAGCACGACGAGGCGGCTGTTGTTCATTGCCATTGCGGTGACGGTGCCGGTGATTGCGAACGGGTTTCGGGCGCTGGGGATTGTCTGGCTCGGCCATGTGCTGGGGAGTGCGAAGGCGGGGGCGACCGATCATGTGCTGTATGGCTATATTTTCTTTTCGATCGTGCTGTTCATTCTGATTCTGCTCGGCCTGCCGTTCCGCCAGGATAATGTGCGGCCGGGGGCGGGGGTGGTGGCGGTGGAGGCACCGGCGCCGGCGATGGGGGCGTTGGTGTTGCCCTCGATCGGGGTTTTGGTGTCGGCGGCGGCGGTGGTGGGGTTGGCTTGGGTGGTTTCGGCGCGGGCGGCGGCGACGCCGGTGCGGCTGCCGGCGGCGCCGGCGGGATGCCGCGCGATTGCGGGGGCGCGGCGGTTGGCGGCGGGGGGGCGGATGGTGCGGTTTGCCTGCGGCGATCGGGTGACCGCGACGATTGCGCTGTTTCCGCCACGGACCGATCCGAAGCCGCTGTTCGATGCGCGGCGGCAGCTTAGTCTGGCGGATACGCGGGAGGCGTTCATCAATGATGTGCGGATTGCGCAGGGTGATCCGGATGTGTGGACGCTGATTACCACCAAGCATATGAAGCACACGACGATCAGCGCGCTGTTCGTTGATGGGCATGGGACCAACGGGACGATGCGGACGCGGTTGCGGTTGGCGTGGGCGGATTTGTTCGGGCATCCGGGCCAGCCGATCGCGGTGGTGATTGAAACGCCGGGGCCGGGGCGGCAGGCGGTGCCGGTTTTGACGCGGTTTGTGCATGACGGGATTTTGGGGCCGGCGGTGCTGGCGCGGATGGCTGAGCGGTGAGAGGGGTTGTTGCGATATCGTAACGATTTGGGCGTGCGAAATTAGGCGCGGCTGGTCAGCAATTTTTGAAGATTTTGGGGTTGGGGATGAAATAATGGTTGCCGGGGCCGAGGGGCGGCGGGGTCGAGGTGATGGGGGGAAACACCGGTTCCGGGCGCGCGCGGGGTTTGCGGGCGCGCGCGGGTTTGGGTGTGGCGTTTTGGGGGCGATCCGGGCGCTCGGGCAGGGCGAGGTTGGGCGGGGTTTGGATGCCGAGCAAATGGCAGAGCGGGCGGAGGGTGCGGCCGGCGGCGGGGGTGGTTTCGATCAGGGCGACCATGTCGGGGTGGGTGAGAAGCGCCTCGATTTTCATGGCGTAGCCGGTGATTTCGGGGTGCTGGATCAGGCGGCGCAGGGCGCCGAAGCCGCGCGGCAGCGGCGGCGGGGCACCGAAGCGGATGGTAGGCCAGGCGGCGCGGAGCCATTTCGGGATGGGTTTTTCGCTTGGCGGCGCGGCGCGGGCGCGGCGGCGCAAGCGCGGGCGGTGGGCCGGGCCGGGACCGCGCGCGGCGAGGCTGGCAAGTTTGGCGGCGAGGGTGTTGATGCGGACGCAGAGGATAAAAAGCAATGGCGCGGCAAGGCCGAGGCGACGGCCGTGGTCCGCAACGATAACGAGAAGTTTTTTGATGTTCAGGGCGAACATCTCTTTCAGTGTGGTGGGGTAATAGGGTGGGGTCCATGCCATGGGCGGATTATAGAGCCATGGGGTGGGGGGTGAGAAAGCGAGAAAGTTCTGCTTTTTTGAAAAAAAGCAGCAAAAAACTTTCGCTGCTCTGGTTCGGGGG
>NZ_JBMFGY010000043.1:0-26236 GCF_049977125.1 Acidiphilium sp.
GCACCGAGCACGATGTCCGGTGTCGCCCCGGCATGATCGGCGGCGAACGCTTCCAAAATCAACGCGGGTGCCGGCAACCCCGAATCGGCAGCCAGCACGAAGCGATCGCCGCTGGCGGAGGCGAGCCCGGCAGCTTCCAGCCCGGCATAGAGCGTGCGGGCCAGCGGTGTGAGCGGTTCGCCCGGCGGGAGCGCCGCCAGCGACTGATGCGCGAGCGAGCGGGCGAAGGCTTCGAGGATCTGCCAGGAGTCCGGCCGCTCGGTCAGCATGGCGGTCTGCAACGCCGTGATCGCATCATGCATCGCGGTCGCGCTCGCGGCACGCTCCAGCCGGATGCGGCTCTGGTGGAACAAGGCGGGGGCGCTTTTGCGGCGGTCGAACACCACGGCGCGGAACAACCCGCCCGTCAGCGTCGCGATCACACCGCCGTCGGCGGCATAGAGCGTCGCCGCGATCGAGAGCGATTGGTCGGTCTCACGATCGACCACCACACGCGCCCGTGCCGGCATCCCGCCATCCCGATCGACCCGCAAACTCGCGAACCGCACCGGCAGATAGGCGTAGCGCTCGCCCGGACGCAGCTTGATGTTCTCGAACAGGGCATGGAACGCGGCATCGAGTGCCACCGGATGCAGCACATGCGCGCGGGTGAACGCGCCCGATCCCGCCTCGATCGGCGATAAGTCGATCTCGATCACCTTGTCATCGCGCCGCGCCGCGATCACCCGGCGAAACGCCGTGCCGTACTCCACCCCGGCATCGCTCGCACTGGCGTACACGCGCTCGGCGGTCATGTGGTGCGGCAAATCGGTCGGTGGCACGAACGCAGGCGTGGCGGAGGTCGGGCGAATGACCCGTCCCCTGGCGTGCAGGGTCCATTCATCGCCGGCATGGCGCGGCCGGCTCGAGATCTCGACCATGCCGGTATCCACCGAAAGCCGCACCGCGATCTCGCGCATTTGCCCGGCCTGCAACGGCAGCCATTGCAGCAGGTCGAAATCCTCGAGCCCGATCGGACCGTCGGGATAGATCTCGCGCGCCGCCGCCAGCGCCATTTCGGCGAAGCCGGTGCCGGGCATCACGATCTCGTCGTCGATCCGGTGATCCGCCAGATAGGGCACGATCACGGCATCGAGCAGATGCCGCCACTCCGTACCACCCGCCTGCAACCGGTGGCCGATCAGCGGATGCAGCGGTGCACTGCCGTAAAAGTCGAGCGCCTCGCCGGTGTGGTTGTGCGGAAACTGCCGGCGCTGCCAGGCATAGGGCGGCAACGCCACGACCCCGGCCGGGCGTGGCCCGAACACCGATGCCGCATCGAACCGGCAGCCCGCCACCATCGCCCGCGCCACCACCAGCATGACCGGATTGCCGGGTAGAGCGCCGGTCTTCTCTTGGGAACCGGTCTTCTCTTCGACCAGGCTGGCCAGTGCGGTGCCTTCGGCGCCGATGTCGCGCAGCGTGTCGGCGATGTTGTTGCCCAGGATCGGGCGTGGCCCGATCTCGCTGAACAGGCTCGCGCCAAGCTGCGCCGCCGCACCCACCGCCTCGCGAAACCGCACCGGTTGGCGCACATTGTGCCACCAGTATTCCGCATCGAGCCGATCGCCCGCCATAGCCTCGCCGGTCACGGTCGAGACGAAGCCGATATCGGTGCGCTGCGCTACGATTGTGCCGAGCGCTTCGAGCAGCGGCGCGCGGATCGGGGCGAGCAGCGCGGAATGGAACGGATAGGCGAGGTCGAGCACCCGCGTCGCGATCCGGCGCTTCTGGGCGAACCGCACGAACCGGCGGATCGTCGCCTCGTCGCCCGACAGCGTGACCGAGGACGGGCTGTTGCTCGCCGCCACTTCCAGCCCGGTGAACCCGGCCTCCGCGATCAGGGCGGTCGCCGCATCATGCGACAGGCTGGCGACCGCCATGGTGCCGAGACCGTGCACGTCCTCCTGCTGCTGGCTGCGATGATAAATAATATGCACCGCCTGCGCGAGGCTGATCGCCCCGGCCGCCTGCGCCGCCGCAACCTCGCCCACGCTGTGCCCCAGCACGACATCCGGCACGATGCCCGCCTCCGCCAGCGCCGCGGTCAGCGCCGCCTGCACCGCGAACAGCATGGGCTGCGCGATCCGGGTGAATTTCAGCCGCGCCGCCAGATCGGCGTCGTGCAGCGCCTCGATCAGCGACCACCCGGCGAGCGGGGCGAACAGCGCATCGATCGCATCGAACCGCTGGCGGAAGGCAGTATCGCGCTGATAGGCGGTGCGGCCCATGCCGGGCCACTGGCAACCATTGCCCGAAAACACGAAACACACGCGCGGCGGCAGCGACGGCGCGGTGCCGGCCGCAATGCAAGCACCGGCCCCCGTCTGGCTGAAGCCGCGCAGCGCCTGCGCCATCGCGATCGGCGCATCCACCGGCACCGCCAGCCGATGCGGCGCAGGATCGCGCTGCCACGCCACTGCCCCAGCGATCCGAGCGGGAGAGATCGAACCGGCCTCGATGAAATCGGCATAGGCCGCCGCCGTCGCCGCCAACGCTGCCTTCGACTGGGCGGACAACATCAGGATCGTCGCTGCGCCAGCATCCCCGCCCGGCGCATGGCTCGCTGGCGTGCCAAGCTCGACCCCCTCGGCTGCGCGCAGCACCACATGGGCGTTGGTGCCGCCGAACCCGAACGACGACACACCCGCATGCAACGTACCGACCGGTGCCAGCCGCACCGCATCGGTCGCGACCGCAAGGTTCAACGCCCCGAAATCGATCGCCGGATTGAGCGTTTCACTATGCAGCGTGCGCGGCAGCAACCGATGCTCCATCGCCAGCACCGCCTTGAACATCCCCGCCAGACCCGAGGCCGGCTCCAGATGACCGATATTGGATTTGACCGACCCGATCGGCAAAACCTCGGCACGCTTCTGCCCCAACGCCTCGCCGATCGCGGTGGCCTCGGCCGGGTCGCCCACCGCCGTGCCGGTGCCATGCGCCTCGGCAAACGACAGACGCGCGGGATCGATCCCCGCCTCGCCATAAATCCGTTCGAGCAGCGCACGCTGCCCCTCCATCGCCGGCAGTGAAATGCCGGAGGTCCGTCCATCCGAATTGATCCCCGAGGCCAGCGCCACCGCGCGGATCGGGTAACCCCGCTCGATCGCGACATCCCGCCGGGTCAACACCATCGCCACCGCACCCTCGGCGCGGACATACCCATCCGCCGCCGCCGCGAACGGCCGGCACAACCCGGTGGGCGACAACATCGAGGCACGCGAAAACCCGATGAACGGCGTCGGTGACAGCAGGAGATTGACCCCGGCCACGATCGCGACATCGATCCGCCCGGAGGCAATCGCGGCCTGCGCCTCGGCGAACGCCACCAGCGAGGAGGAACACGCCGTGTCGATCGTGAAACTCGGCCCGTGGAAATCGAAAATATACGAAATCCGGTTCGACAGCACCGACAAGGTGTTGCCGGTCATGAAATGACTCTCGATCGCGGCCGGATCGGTGGTGTGCAGATTGCCGTAATCGAGGCTCGACGCCCCGACATAAACCCCGACTTCGGTGCCCGCCAGCGCACTCGGCGGAATCCCCGCATTCTCCAGCGCGCCCCACACCACATCGAGCAACAACCGCTGCTGCGGATCGATCTCGGCCGCCTCGCGCGGCGAAATGCCGAATACCACCGGATCGAACCCGAGCGGATCATCGATATACCCGCCCGCGAACGTATAGCTGAACCCCGGCTGCGCCTTGTCGGGATGCAGAAACCGCTCCGCCCGCCAACGCCCCTCAGGCAGCGCGCCCACCGCGCAACGCTCCTCGATCAGCAACCGCCAGAACGCAGCCTCGTCGGGCGCACCGGGCAGGCGGCAGGCGATGCCGTTGATCGCGACCTGCGCTTTGTCGATCGGCGAAGCGCCTGTGGGGAACGAAATCAAATGACGACTCACTTTCCGGTAACGAGGTGGGGACGATGACGCGAGCGTGATGACACGGCTTCTTATCCAATGTCACGAAATGAAACCGGCGTCATGATGCCATCCCCTGGCGGGCCGATGCAAACTGTCACGCGATGCGCGCGTGCAGGCGGCGGATCAGCGCGCGCCGATCCCTGTCTCACGAGCAAGCCGATCGCCTTCGTCTGACGCAGAAATACCATCTGAACGCGATCTTGCCCTAGGATATTGATAAATAGAGCATTTTTATCCGATCAGATGACTCCATCTGATCGGAAAATGCCCTAGCCTCCAGTCGCATGGACGAAGCCATAACCCATGATGATCAGCATGATCACGATATAGACCCGCAGCCCCCAGAACACCGCTTGCTGCCAGGGCCGCAGCGTCACCCTGGTGACCTCGGCGGGTGGGATCAGCCAGCCTTCGCTATGGGCGATCGCAGCGATCGCGGCATCCTCATTCGGTTCATGCGACCGCGGCCCAGAGTATTTCCGGGTCGGCACCGCTTTGAAACTTTCGCGGCGGTGGCGGATTTCGCCGAACATTTCATCATCCCGGTTCATTACAGACCTCGTTCACAGCAAATGGGGGCTCACAGCACATGGGGGAACACAGTGGAAATGCCGTAGAGCGCGTTGCAGCCGATCAGCAGCACCATCACGCCGATCGACAGCCCGTTGCGTAACGGCGTGTTGACATGCACGCCAAGCAATTCCCGATCGTTGAGCAGCATCAACAGAAACAGCATCGCGGCGGGCATGAATACGGTCGCGATCACCTGCACGGTCAGGTTCAGAAACCCGACCGGCACATGCGGCAGCATCAGCACCCCGGCGGCGATGGCGGTGCCGACCACGGCGGGGGCATAGAAATACAGCGATTTGCGCGCCGAAACATTGACCGAACGCGGCACGTCGAGCGCCTCGCCGATGGCCCAGGCGGTGCTCGCGGTAATCACGATGGAGGCGATCAGCCCGGCTTCGAGCAGGCCGAGCGCGAACACCACCATCGCACCCCGACCCAGCTTGGCGCCGATGCCGGCCACCACCGCATGATCATCGAGAGCGGCGGCGTTGGGCAGACCATGCAGATACTGGCCGGCAATCACGATGATCGATATCGCCACCGCGACCATGCCGCTCACGCCGAGCATCAGGTCGCGCCGGCTTGCCGCGATGTCCTTGGTCAACAACCCCTTGTCCACCACGCAGGATTGCTGGAAAAACAACTGCCAGGGCGCGATGGTCGTGCCAAAATTCGCCGAGATCAGGATCAGGAACGAGGCCGAGAGCAACCCGCCCGGCAGCACCCAGCCCGCGCCGCCGGTGAAAGTCTGGCCGATCACCGACCAATCGGGGTGCGAAAACAGCGCGAGCGGGATGAACACAACGTTGAACGCGGCGATCAGCAGCGAAACCCGTTCCCATTTCGAGTATTTCAGAAATACCAGAACACCGACCACGAAGGTGAAGGCGAGCGGGATCGTAACCAGATACGAGACGTGGAAAATCCCGCTGGCGACGCGGATGCCGATGAACTCGGTCATCAGCGTCAATATATTCGCCACCACCAGGTCGATCAGCGAGAACGCGCCCCAGAAGGCGCCGTAGCGCTTCCAGATCATCTCGGCATGGCCGCGCCGCGTGACCGCGCCGAGGCGGATTGTCATTTCCTGGACCAGATAGGCGATGAAGCCGAGCGGGATCATCAACGGGATGAACAGGCTGAGCCCGTAGGTCGCGCCGGTCTGGGCGTAGGTGATCACGCCGCCGGCATCGTTGTCGCCGAGCATCACCAGAAGGCCTGGCCCGATCAGCGCAAGACCGAGGGCAAGACGGTTGGCAAGGGTTTTCGGCGCTTCACGCAGGCGTTGGATGCGTAGCCGGTCGCGCAGCCGTTGTTCCAGCCCCTCGGTGTAGCTGACCGGAGCGGCGGTTTCGGGTGGGAAGTCTTTGATTTCGAGGGACATGCAATGTCTCCGATCGTGGCTTGCGTCTGGAGGGGGCGGTGCTTGCGGATCAGCCGGGGTAATGTCTGGTGGCGCCCCGCCATCCGGGCGTCATCGCCCGGTGGCACATCGATTTCAACCATCCGGGCGTTATCACCCGGTGGCATATCGACTTCAACCATCCGGGCGTTATCACCCGGTGGCACATCGGATTCAGCCACCCGGGCGTCATCGCCCGGTGGCGTAGAGGCATGATCCGGTCCGGATCGAAACGCACTGAAGGCGCGATGCGCCGATTAGAATTCTGTCTGCGAAAGATCATCGTGATCCCTCCTCCTGGTCTGCATGGCGTGCACCCGGGAGAGGGATTGCGACCGGGTCAGCGCATCCGGTGCGCCGCCCCCGCGGCCGACCCAGCCCGGGCAATCATCCAATCGCCGGCCGATGTCACAGGCAGCGCGAAACGCCGACTATGATCCTCCGACGGTTGGCAACGCGATCGCGGTTTCATGGTATCCCTGGCTAAGAGTGATGGGGCTGAGAGTAATGGCGCTGAGGCTGGTGTGTCGCGCGCAACCGCTCGCAATTGCGGTATTGCCGACATCGGTTCAGTATACCCCTGGGTAGTATAAGGTCAAGCACAAACATGCAGTATACCGACAAGGAAAAACGCCGGCTGGTGAACCGGCTGAGCCGCATCCGCGGGCAGGTCGAGGCGATGCAGGTCGCCCTCGCCGAGGATGCGCGCTGCACCACGGTGCTGCAGCAGGCGACCGCGTGCCGCGGTGCCCTGGACGGCTTCATCGCCACAGTGATCGAACATCACATCCGTCAGCATATCGCCGCACCCGATCACCCGGAAACCGATCGCGCGCAAGCCGCCGAGGAGTTGATCAGCGTGGTGCATGCCTATCTGACGTGACCCGCTATGATTTCGGGCTGGGCGGTGGATGAGCCGATTGACAAAAATAAAGCCTTGGCTACATTCAGTAGCGATGGACGCACTCACGCCCGCTCCCCTCGATCCCAACGATGATTCCGGCCCCGATCAGGACGCGTTGCTCCGTCGGGACGCCGATTTTTTTGCCGCGCGCCGCACCATGACCTGGCGGCCACGACCGATTTCGCCAGGGTTGCGCCTGTTGCTCTGGTCGCTGCGGCTTTATGTCGTCCTGATGCTGATCGTCGTGGTGGTTGAACTGATGCGCGTCGTCGCGTGACGGTGAGGGTTCCGGATCATCCCGGCGATCCGTCCCATGAGGATTATGATCGGGCGCGTGATCGCCAAGCGCTCAATCGCGCCCGCCGCTTCCCCTCGCGCTGGTTCGGCGCCCGGCTGCTGCTCCTGCTGATCGGTCCCGGCGTGGTGACGTTTCTCGGCGAGAACGACGCGCCGAGCATGCTCTCCTACGCCGCCACCGGCTCGCAATTCGGCATCGGCTTCTTCCTACCGTTCGTCGTGTTCACCTTCGCGATCGCCTTCGTGGTCCAGGAAATGGTCGCGCGCATCGGCGCGGCCACCGGGCGCGGTCACGCCGACATGATCTTTGCCCGGTTCGGTCGCTTCTGGGGCGGGTTCGCCATGCTCGATCTGACCGCCGGAAATTTTCTCACCCTGGTGACAGAATTTATCGGCATCCGCGCGGGGCTGGGCTATTTCGGCGTGCCGCCCGTGCTCGCGGTGGGCGGCAGCATCGTCGTGATCGGCTTCGCGATCTCGACCTCGCGCTATCGCACTTGGGAGCGGATCGTGATGGGACTGGCGCTCGGCAACGCCATCTTTGTCCCGGTGGCCCTGCTCGCGCACCCCGATTTCGGCGCGATCGGCCACGCTATGCTGACCTGGAGCCCTCTACCCGGCGGGTTGAAACCCGATACCATCACCCTGATGATCGCCGACATCGGCGCCACCGTAACGCCGTGGATGCTGTTCTTTCAGCAAGGCGCCGTCGCGGACAAGGGATTGACCCCGCGTGAGCTGGCCGGCGCGCGCACCGACACGCTGATCGGCACGGTCTTTGCCGCGGTCTTCGGCATCGCCGCCATCGTCGCGACCGCGCCGCTGTTCGCCCATGGCATCAGCACCGCGAATTTTCAGGCCGCCCAATTCGCCGAAGCCTTGCGGCCGCTGATCGGGCCGCTCGGCGCGGCGCTCTTCGCGATCGGCATTTTCGAGGCCGGCCTCGTCGCCGCGATCGCGATCTCGACCTCCTCGGCCTATGCGTTCGGCGAAGTCTCCGGCACCGCCCACAGCCTGAACACCCCCCTGCGCGAGGGTTGGCGGTTCTATGCCGTGCTGCTCGGTTCAGCCTGCGCGGCCGGCGGCCTGACCCTGATCCCCGGCGCGCCACTTGAGGAAATCGTCATTCTGGTCAACGTCGTCGCAACCCTTGCCATGCCGCCGGCCCTGTTGTTCCTGATCGTGATTGCCAACGATGCCGAATTGATGGGACAGTATCGTAACGGATGGCTCGGCAATGTCGCCGGCATCGGGGTGACGGTATTTTTGATCGGCAGCGGTCTCGCCTTCGCCGCCACCGTGCTGTTTCCTCATTTGTTCGGCTGAACCCGCAAGGCGAGGGAGTGTCCATGACCGATTTTCAGACCGGGCTCGGCAAGACCGCCGCCAATTACCAGCCGCTCACGCCGCTGTCCTTCATCGCCCGTACCGCCGCGGTGTGGCCGGAACGGACCGCGATCGTGCACGGCGACCGGCGCTATACCTGGCGTGACACGTATCAACGCTGCCGCCGCCTCGCCGCGGCGCTGGCCGCTCACGGCATCGGCGCCAATGACACCGTGGCCGTGATGGCCCCCAATATCCCTGAAATGATCGAAGCGCATTTCGGCGTCGCCATGGCGGGTGGCGTGCTCAATGCCATCAATACCAGGCTGGATGCCGCCACGATCGCGTATATCCTGCGTCATGGCGAAGCGAAAATCCTGCTGACCGATACCGAGTTCGCGCCGGTGATCAGCGCTGCCCTCGCCGAACTGGGCGCGGCCGCTCCCCTGGTGATCGACATCGCAGACCCTGAAGGCCCCGGTGGTCCAACCCTCGGAGCCCTCGACTACGAGGCGTTTCTGGCCGGTGGTGATCCCGATTTCGAAGGGCAGATGCCAGAGGACGAATGGTCGGCGATCAGCCTGAACTACACCTCAGGCACGACCGGCAAGCCCAAGGGGGTCGTCTATCATCACCGCGGCGCCTATCTCAACGCGCTCGGCAATGCGGTCACCTGGTCCCTCGCGCATCATCCCGTCTATCTCTGGACGCTGCCGATGTTCCATTGCAATGGCTGGTGCTTTCCCTGGACCATCACCGCCCTCGCCGGCACCCATGTCTGTCTGCGCCGGGTCGATGCCGCCGCCATCGCCCTGGCGGTGGAACGCTTCGGCGTGACCCATCTGTGCGGCGCGCCCATCATCATGAACATGATGATCGTAGCACCCGAACCACTCCGTGCCACTTTCAGCGGCCGCGCGCTTGCCATGATGACCGCCGGCGCACCGCCGCCCGCCGCCGTGATCGCGGCGATGGACGAACTCGGCATCCGGCTCACCCATGTCTATGGCCTGACCGAAACCTACGGCCCCGCCACGGTCTGCGCCTGGAAACCCGATTGGGATCACCTGCCCGCCGCCGAACGGGCCGTGCTGCGCGCCCGCCAGGGCGTCCCCTACGCCGTTCAGGACGGGCTGATGGTCGCCGATGCCACGACCCACACCCCGGTTCCCGCCGACGGCAAGACCATCGGCGAGATTTTCATGCGCGGCAACATCACCATGATGGGCTATCTGAAAGACCCCGAGACCACAGAAGCATCTTTCGCCGGCGGCTGGTTCGCCACCGGCGACCTCGGCGTGATGCACACCGATGGCTATATCGAGCTGAAAGACCGCTCAAAGGATATCATCATCTCCGGCGGTGAGAACATCTCGACGATCGAAATCGAAACCGTGCTCTACCACCATCCCGCCGTCTTCGAAGCCGCCGTCGTCGCCGCGCCCGATCCCCATTGGGGTGAAGTGCCCTGCGCCTTCGTCGTTCTGAAACCAGGCATGACCGCAACCGCCGAAGAACTGATCACCCATTGCCGCAACCACATGGCCCGGTTCAAAGCCCCGAAAACCATCGTCTTCGGGGAGTTACCGAAAACGGCAACCGGCAAAATCCAGAAATTCGTCCTCCGTGACGCCGCACGGCTGGCCCATGCCGAACAGGTGAGGGGGGATGCGAAGGCAAGATAAGGGGGCAAAATCCCCTGGCCCCGGGCCGAACGGATCGCGCCGGGTAACGCCATAAATCGCAGCCAGCGCTTACAGCCGGCTTGGCTTGGTCGCGTCCCGTGATTGCCGCCGCGCGAGCAACGCGGAGCCGTAGGCTGCCTCGGTTTGGGCCGCGGCGGTCACATCGACCCCAATGACGCGCGCGCGCAGCGCGGTCCAGACCGGGTTGACCGCACCGCCGCCCACCGTGAGAACGCGGCGCAGGCGTGGCGCGCCCAGAGCGGCAAGCCGGCGATATCCCAGCGCCTCGATCCGGGCGAGGCCCTCGAGCAAGCCGTGCAGAAACAGAGTATCATCCACCGGCCGGGGGCCCAGGCGTGGTTCCAGCGTTGCGTCGTTGTTCGGAAACCGCTCGCCCGGCGCGGGCAGCGGATAATAATCGAGCCCGGAATCCTGCCCTGGATCGATGCCGCGGCTGATTGCGCTGATCTGCTCCGGCGTGAAATACCGCGCCAGCACCGCCGCCCCCGCGCTCGATGCGCCACCCGGCAGGAAATGTCCCGCCAACCGATGGCTGTAAACGCCATAATCCGGCGCGAACACCGGGCGGTCCGAGACTAGTTTGAGCGTCAGAGTCGAGCCCAGCGCCGTCACCCCGTCACCGGGCTGATCGGCGCCGGTCGCAAGGAACGAGGCGCAACCATCCGTGGTGCCGGCGACCAGCCACGTCGCCGGATTGAACCCGAACCGTGCCGCGATCGAAGGTGAAATCGGGCCTAGCACCGTGCCGGGTTCGACCACGCGCGGCAGCGCCACCGCCAGACCGAGCCGCCCGATCCAGCCCGGCCAGGCTCCCGCCACCGGATCGTAGCCGGTCTTTAGCGCATTGTTGGCATCCGAAACCCCCAGGGGACCGCCCAGAAGATGCGTTACCCAATCCGCCTCGTGCAATGCCCGCTGCCCGCTGCCCGGCACCGCGTGATCGAGCAGGCGTGCCAGCGGCGAGGTCTTGCCGTGGGCGGCGCTGTCGCGCGGCGCCATCTCGGCGATCCGCGCGACCGAGGCCGCCGTCGCCTGATCGATATACAGCGTTGCCGGCCCGGTTGGCCTTCCCGCCGCATCGGTCACGATCAATGTGCCGGACGTGCCATCGACCGCGATGGCTCTCACCGCAGCCATGTCGATCAAGGGACGCAGCACCGCCAGCGCCTCGCCGACCCCGCGCCAGATCGCCATGGCATCGCGCCGTTCTTCGGCCCCAATCCGCGCCCGCCCCCAACCCTGCACCGTGCCCGCCGCATCAATCGCGACGGCACGTATCCCTGAGGTGCCGATGTCGATCCCCAGCGTTAGCATGAGTCCGGTGGTGTCAGGCTCGCGATGAACCGTTGGATTTCCGTCGCGATCATCGTGCTTGCCACTGGCGCATGCCCTACCAGCATTCCCCGGTCGATGCCGCAGGGTCGATGGTTGCGCCACAGGGAACGGCGGCGGCAAAGACCGCGCGTGTCGCCCCGGTTCTCACGACGGAGGGGAGGCCCAGAGCGACAAGCGATTAAGTCGTCGCGGCAGCGGCAACTCAATCGCATGAAATCGCTCAAAAAACATACTGCTAGAACGTTACGCTGAAAGCATAACGCTCTAGGTCGCATCGCCACGCTCTTCCCGGCTATCCATACGCTTCAGCCATTACCGGAACCCCGGCTCGACGAAGCCGCGCAGCTTGCGCGAGTGCAGCCGTTCGACACCCTGGCGGCGCAGGATGTTCATGGTTTCGATGCCGATCATGATGTGCTGGTCGATGCTGGTGCGGTAGAATTCATTGGCCATGCCGCGCAGCTTGAGCTGGCCGTGCAGCGGCCGGTCCGACACGCAGAGCAGTGTGCCGTAGGGGACGCGGAAGCGGAACCCGTTGGCGGCGACGGTTGCGGATTCCATATCCACCGCGATCGCGCGGCTGCGGTTGAAGGCGGCGAAATAGGTGTCGAGCTGGATTTCCCAGTTGCGGTTGTCGGTGGTGGCGACGGTGCCGGTGCGCAGGCGGGTTTTGAGTTCGTGGTCGCGCAGGCCGGTGATCAGCGAGGTGGCTTCGGCCAGCGCCACCTGCACTTCCGCGATGGCGGGGACCGGCACCCAGAGCGGCAGGTCCTCGTCGAGCACGTGATCGGCGCGGACATAGCCGTGCGCCAGCACGTAATCGCCCAGCACCTGGCCCCGGCGCAGACCGGCGCAATGGCCGACCATCAGCCAGCAATGCGGGCGCAGGACGGCGATGTGATCGGTGATCGTTTTCGCGTTGCTCGGCCCGACGCCGATATTGACCAGGGTGATGCCATCGCCGCCGGCGCGTTTCAGATGATAGGCCGGCATCTGCGGCAGATTGCGGCTGAACGCATCCGCATCGATCACCTCGCCCGGGGCGGTTATCTGATCACCGGGGCCGACGAAGCCGGTGTATTCGCCCGATTGCAGGCCGGCGCGCGCATACTCGATGAAGGCGTCGGCGTAGCGCTGGTAATTGGTGAACAGCACGAAGGACTGGAAATGACCAGGTGCCGTGCCGGTGTAATGGTGCAGCCGGGCGATCGAGTAATCCACCCGCTCGGCGGTGAACAGCGAGAGCGGATTGGGCGCATCGGGCAGCGGGCGGGTGGTACTGTTGGCGATGCAATCGTTGATCGCCCAGAGATCGGGCCGGGTCGCACGATCGAGCAAAGTGTCGTAATCGATCCCCGAAGCCGCGCCCGATACATCCGGCGCGGCAAAGGCGATCGGGATCGGGGTTTCGCTCGGGCCGACATGGACCGGGCAGCCGTGGTGATGCATCAGATGGGCGATCTGCTCAGTATAGTAATCGGCGAAGATATCCGGCCTTGTCAAAGTGCTGCCGTAGGTGCCGGGTTCGAGGAAGACGCCGTGCGAGAGCCGCGCATCGACATTGAGCTGCTCGGGCGTCACCCGGAACGCGACATAGGGATAGGGGGACGCGACCGGGGATGCTGCCGGATCGGCGATTGCGGCGGCGAACCCATCGCGGATTTTCGCCACGCTCTCGTCGTACAAACGGCGGATTGCGGCGACCGCGGCGCCGGCATCGTCATAGGCGACCAGCCGCTCGAAGGACGGCATCATCGCGCGGCGCCCACCGCCTCGCCCGACCGGCCCACACCCCACCTTGCGAGATTGAAGCCGAAGTATCCACCGATACTGAGGTTCTGGGTTTTGACCATGGTCATGATTGTTTCATCCCGGCATTTTCTGGAGTGGGTTCAGAATTGAGTCGTTCGGGCCAATTTGTCCATGCTTTGCCGATAACACGCCGGGCGTGAAGCCCTTCTCTTGCCGTTTCAGGCCTCTGCAACCGTTGGTGCGCCGGGCAGGACTTGAACCCGCAACCAAACCGTTATGAGCGGTCCGCTCTAACCAGTTGAGCTACCGGCGCACGTGAGGTCTCTATGAGCAATTGTGGGGCCGATTGGCAATACGGGGCGACCCTTGTATGACGCGCGCGGGTTCATCAGGAGGATTTTCTATGGATGTGAGCAAGTTATCGACCGGAAAGGCGCCGCCGTCGGATATTCATGTGGTGATCGAGATCCCTCAGGGGTCGTCGGTCAAGTATGAGGTCGACAAGGCAAGTGGGGCGATCATGGTCGATCGCTTTCTGTTCACGCCGATGATCTATCCCGCGGCGTATGGGTTCATTCCAGGAACCTTGGCCGACGATGGCGATCCGGCGGATGCGATGGTGCTGACGCCTGCGGCGGTCGTGCCGGGCGCCGTGATCCGGGCGCGGCCGATCGGGCTGCTGCGGATGGAGGATGAGGCCGGGCAGGACGAGAAGATCGTTTGCGTGCCCCATGACAAAATCTATCCGCAATGGTCCGATATCACCGAGGTCGCCGAGCTGCCGGCGATCACGCGCGACGCCATTGAGCATTTTTTCACCCATTACAAAGACCTGGAAGCCGGCAAATGGGTCAAGGTGACCGGCTGGGAGGGGCGCGCGGCGGCCGAGGCGGCAATTACGGCGAGTCTGGCGCGCTATAAACCGTAGTCGAACCGCTGGAAGTCGAACCGCCGGACGTGGTCTTGGCGCGCCACGCGGGATCACGCCGCCGGCATAGCGACGCCTGGTACGCGAACACCCGAAACCAGCCTGGTTGACGAGACTTCAGGGTGTCGCCCGATCGGGACGGGCGCACCAGCCGGGCTGGTACCGGCGCGGTCTGGGCGGTAGCGAATTCCTGCGGGGGCGATAGCGCGGGTCGATCCCGGTTCGGTGTCATGCATGACCGAAGCCTGAAGGGCGGTACGGTTTCGCCACCCCTTGCATCCGCCCTCGATTCCGCCGAACACGCCTCATGCAACCGCTCGCGCTCTACATCCACTGGCCGTTCTGCCTGTCCAAATGCCCCTATTGCGATTTCAATTCCCATGTCCGCGACACCATCCCCGAAGCCCGCATCGTCGCGGCTCTCCGCGCCGAACTCACCTTCGAAGCCGCCCGCCTCGGCCCCCGTCATCTCGCCTCGATCTTCTTCGGCGGCGGCACGCCCAGCCTGATGGCGCCCGAAAGCGTCGCCGCCCTGATCGCCGACGCGCAATCAAGCTTCACTAGTGATGACTCGCTCGAAATCACGCTCGAGGCCAACCCCACCAGCATCGAGACCGCGAAATTCCGCGCCTATCGCGCTGCCGGCGTCAACCGAATTTCCATCGGCGTCCAGAGCCTCGATGATACCGCCCTTGAATTCCTTGGCCGTGCCCATTCCGCCGCCCAGGCCATGGCGGCGGTCGAAATCGGCCGCGCCATTTTCCCTCGCACCAGCTTCGATCTGATCTACGCCCGCCCCGGCCAGACCCTCGCCGCCTGGCGCGCCGAACTCGGCAAGGCTCTCGCCGTCGGCCTCGACCATCTCTCGCTCTATCAACTCACCATCGAACCCGGCACGAGATTCGCAACGCTCCACGGCCGCGCCGCCTTCACCCTGCCCGATGATGACACCGCCGCCGCCCTTTATGACACCACCGCCACTATCGCCGCGCGCTACGGCCTCGCTGCCTATGAAATCTCCAATTATGCGCTGCCCGGCCAGGAATCCCGCCACAACCTCGCCTACTGGCGCTATCAGGACTACGCCGGCATCGGCCCCGGCGCCCACGGCCGCATCACCCTGTCCGGCCGGCTGCTCGCCACCCGACGCCACCGCGTCCCCGAGGATTGGGCCACTCGCGTTGAAACCCATGGTAACGGCAGCGTCGCGGAAATCGAGGTCACCCCGGACGAACGCGCCCGCGAAGCCCTGCTGATGGGCCTGCGCCTCGCCGAGGGCATCGATGTCAAAGCCTTCGCCGCCCGCACCGGCCATCGCCTCGCCACGGTCATCGACCCCGCGATCCTCGATCAGGCCTTGCTCGCCGGTTATCTTGAAACCACCAGTACGCACCTGATCGCCACCGCCGAAGGCCGCAAACGCCTCGACTCCCTGCTGGCCGCTCTGGTGATTTGACGCGCACGCCTATTTCTGAACGCGCGGACACCAGAACGATGACCGGTTCGCCTGAACCGACCGCTCGATCCCCGCGCACAACGGCTTGCCGGGGCAGTGATCGCAGGGCTGACCTTCCTTGCCATAGACTTTCCATTCGTTCTGGAAATAACCCAGCGCCCCCGACGGTTGAACATAGTCGCGCAAGCTCGATCCCCCCGCCGCGATCGCCTCGGTCAGAACCGCCTTGATCGCCGCCACCAGTCGTTTCACCTCCACCCCCTTCAGGGTGCCGGCAAGGCGATAGGGGCTGATGCCGGCCCGGAACAACGCCTCGCTGACATAGATGTTCCCAAGCCCCGCAACCACCGACTGATCGAGTAGCGCCGACTTGACCGGCGTCGCCTTGCCCGCCAGCGCCGCCGCCAGCACGCGGGCGGTGAATGCGGCCTCGAGCGGCTCCGGCCCCAGCGCCACGATCAGCCGATGCCCATCCTCCCCGGCGGTCGCCACCAGATCGAGCGCCCCGAACCGGCGCGGATCGACAAACCCGACAACGCGGCCCCGATCGGTGGTGATGGTGAGATGCTGATGCGCCAGCGGCGCCCGGTCGATCGTCATCCGCCCCGACATGCCGAGATGGATCAGCACCGAAACCGCGCGGTCGAGCCGCATGAACATATATTTGCCGCGCCGGCGAAACCCGTCCACCCGCGCTCCCACGATCATCTGCACGAAACCATCCGGCACCGGCCAGCGCAGATCACCCCGATCGAGGCGGGCGGCGGCGATGCGCTCCCCCTGCAGACACCCCGCAAGGCCGCGCATGACTGTTTCGACTTCGGGGAGTTCCGGCATGATCCATTTCCGGCTATAGCCTGCCCCCATGCCCGACACCAGCAGCGACACCGTCGATTTCGGATTCTCCACCATCGCGCGCGCACAGAAATCCCAGCGTGTGCGTGATGTGTTCAACAGCGTCGCCCGCCGCTACGACGTCATGAACGACCTGATGTCCCTCGGCGTGCACCGGCTCTGGAAACGCGAATTCGTCGGCATGATGGACCCGCGACCCCACCGCACCCTGCTCGATCTCGCCGGCGGCACCGGCGACATCTCGTTCCAATGGCGCCAGCGCGGCGGCGGCCCGGTGATTTTGACCGACATCAACGAGCAGATGCTCGGCGTCGGCCGCGGACGCGCCGAGCAGCGCGGCCTGATCGACGGCATCGCCTTCGCCGTCGCCGATGCCGAAACCCTGCCGCTGGCCGATGCCTCGGTGGACCGGGTCTCGATCGCGTTCGGCCTGCGCAATTGCACCAACAAGGAGCGCGTTCTGAGCGAGGCGCTGCGCGTGCTCAAGCCGGGCGGGCGGTTCTTCTGCCTCGAATTCTCCAAACTGCAAATCGCCGTGGCCGCGCCGCTGTACGAGCGCTGGTCCTTCGCCGCTCTCCCCGCGATCGGCGCGGTCGTGGCCAACGATCGGGAGTCCTATCAATATCTCGCCGAGAGTATCCGCATGTTCCCCGATCAGGAGACTCTGGCCACCATGATGCGCGACGCCGGTTTCGCCCGCGTCTCCTACCGTAACCTGACCGGCGGCATCGCCGCGATCCATGCCGGGTGGCGGATTTGAGCCTGGCCGGCAAACGGGTCCTGCTGATCATCAGCGGCGGCATCGCCGCCTATAAAGCGCTCGAACTGATCCGCCTGCTGCGCAAGGCAGGGGTCGGCGTCCGCGCCGTGCTGACCCGCGGCGGCGCCGAATTCGTCACCCCCCTGTCGGTCCAGGCGTTATGCGAGGACCGGGTCTATACCGATCTGTTCTCACTGACCGATGAGAGCGAAATGGGTCACATCCAGCTCTCGCGCAGCGCCGACCTGGTGGTGGTGGCGCCGGCCTCGGCCGATCTGCTGGCCCGCATGGCGGCCGGCCTCGCCGATGATCTGGCAACGACCCTCCTTCTGGCGACCGACAAGCCAGTGATGGTCGCCCCCGCGATGAATGTGCGGATGTGGCACCACCCGGCGACGATCGCCAATCTCGCGACCCTCCAGTCCCGCGGTATCGCCATTGTCGGGCCGGAGGCGGGGGGCATGGCCTGCGGTGAGTTCGGTCCCGGCCGCCTCGCCGAACCCGATACGATACTTGCCGCGATCCGCCAGCGCCTCGGTCACGCCGGCGCGCTTTCGGGCCGCCACGCGGTCATCACCAGCGGACCGACGCATGAGGCCATCGATCCGGTGCGCTACATCGCCAATCGCAGCTCCGGCAAGCAAGGCCACGCGATCGCGCAGGCGCTCGCCCAGGCCGGTGCGCGCGTAACCCTGATTACCGGGCCGGTCGCGCTGCCCGAACCGCCTGGCGTGACCTGCATTCCCGTCGAATCCGCGGCAGCGATGCACGCGGCGGTGATCGCGGCGCTGCCCGCCGACATCGCGGTATTCTGTGCCGCCGTGGCCGACTGGCGGGTCGTCGCCGCCGACCGGAAGCTCAAAAAATCGGGCGCGCCGCCGCAGCTCACCCTGGTCGAGACCCCGGACATCCTCAGCGACATCGCCCACCGCGCCGCCGATCGCCCGGCTTTGGTGATCGGCTTTGCCGCCGAAACCGAAAATCTGGTGGCGAACGCCACCGCCAAACGCGCCCGCAAGGGTTGCGACTGGATCATCGCCAATCACGTCGGCGCCGGGTCGGATGTGATGGGCGGGGATGCCAATGAAGTCGTTCTGATCAACCAGGATGGCGCGACGCCGTGGCCACGCGCCTCGAAGGCGGCCATCGCCGAGCGGCTGGTTTCCAACATCATCAAGGAAATGACATGAGCGTTGCGGTTTCGGTCAAGCGTCTGGCGCATGGCGCTGATCTGCCCCTGCCGCACTACGCCACCGCCGGTGCCGCCGGAATCGACCTGCTCGCCGCCATAACCGAACCCGTGCTGATCGCCCCCGGCGCCCGCGCCCTGATCCCGACCGGCCTCGCCATCGCCCTGCCCGATGATCATGAACTCCAGATCCGCCCCCGGTCGGGTCTCGCGCTCAAACAGGGCATCATGGTCGCGAACAGCCCCGGTACGATCGATGCCGATTATCGCGGCGAGATCCAGATCATCCTGCTCAACGCGGGCGATGCCGATTTCACCGTCACGCGCGGCATGCGCATCGCCCAGGCCGTGCTCGCCCCGGTCAGCCGCCTCGTCTGGCGTGAAACCGACGATCTGGACCGCACCGCGCGCGATGCCGGCGGCTTCGGCAGTACCGGCACCACAATTCCAACGGGAGGCTGACCATGGCACGCGACAAATCCGACGCTTTCAAACGTCTCGCCGAAAACCGCACCAACGAGGCGCTCGGCGCGATCCGCAAAATCGGCAACCTGTCCAACCGCAACAACTACAGTTATTCGCCCGACCAGATCAGCAAAATCTTCACCGCACTTCGCACGGCACTCGATGCCGCCGAGCAGCGCTTCGTCGAAACCGACGACAGCAACGAGGACCGCTTCACCCTGTGATCCCGCCGGCGGCCTTGCGTCCAGAACAGGTAACGTTCTCTTAACATTTTCCGCCTAGACTTCCCTGTGTCGTCCTCCGCCGAAGCCACAGGTCAGTCCATCGTCATGCCCGAACCCCGTCTCCGCTTCGAAGGCCGCAGGGCCGGTCGCCACCTGTTCCGCCGCACTGTCCTCGCCGCTGATCGAAGGGGCTCGTTCGCGCTCGAATTCGCGATGGTCGGGCCGATTTTCCTGCTCATGCTGCTGTTCATCTTCAACGTCAGCTACACGCTGTTCATGAACGAGGTGCTGAACAACGCGACACAAACCGTGGCGCGCGCGATTCAGACCGGCAATGCCCAAGGGGCGAGCAGCGGGTCCAGCTTCGTGCAGAAATATTTCTGCCCTAACACCTATGGTCTGCTCAGTTGCAGCAACATCTATCTGCGCGTCGAACAGATCAACACCAGCGCCTGCACCGATTTCTATGATGCGACCAGCGCGACATTGCCGATTTCGGGCGGCGCGCTGCAACTCGGCGATTATGGCGGCACCGGGTCGGATCTCGGGCCGACCGCCTGTGCGACCGGCAATTCGACCACCGGCTTCTGCAATGCCGGTCCGAACGAGGAAATCCTGATCAGCGTGATCTATCCCGCGCCGAGTTTCATGGGTGGGCTGCTCGGCACCGCGTCGGTCGTAACCTACAATGGCAATTCCGTGACACCGCTTCTGGCCACGGCCGGGTTCGAGACCGAGGGATTTGCACCGACCGCGCAGCCGGACCCGTGTTGATCGGGTCGCCCTTCATGCGCCGGGGTGACCGGCGCGGCGTCGCCGCCCTCGAGTTCGCGCTGGTTCTGCCGCTGATGATCGCGCTCTTGTTCGGCGTCTATGAGCTTTCCGAACCGATGATCATCGACCAGCAGGTCTATGCGGCGGCGCACAGCATCCCCGCCTCCGCCAGTATCGCGGCGGTGCAGGGCGATGGATCGACGTCTCTGACCTATGCGCAGGTCCAGTTCGCCGAATCGACCATTTTCGCTGAAATCCCGGCGCTGCGCTCGGGTCAGGAAGCTCATGCGTCGAGCGACAGTGTCACGATGTCATCGGTCGTGTTCGAACCCAACCCATCGACCTGCGTCGCCAGCGTGTCATCGCCGTGCAACTACAACGCCTATGTCGCCTGGAGTGTCGCCTACACCGGCGGCGACAGTCGGGAGGCCTTCAACCAGGTCACCCGGCCCTGCGGGATAGTCACGCAGGTTCCCGCCGGCGATACCGCGCCCGGCACCCTGCCGACTCTCGGCGTCTCGACCGAGGCGACCGCGTGGCCCGATCCGATTCTGGTGGTCGATGTGGCGTTTTCCTACCAGCCACTCCTGCTGACCTACACGAAAACCCCCATCGTGTTCGCGGCGAGCGGGCTCTGGCCGGTTCGCAGCGTCAAGGCCGCCTCGGTCGATGCCAGCGGCAACGCCACCCGGCTACTCCCCGATCAGCAATATACAACGATAACCGGTCTCGGCAGTGCGCCAACGTCTTCCTATTGCGTCAACCCGAATTACTCGGAATCCGGCACATGATCGCGATCGTTCGGCGCTTCCTCCGTGACAAAAAAGGCGCCATCGCGCTCATCTTCGGTTTCTCACTGATTCCGATGGCGATGCTGGTCGCGCTCTCGATCGATTTCTCCTTCTACACCCAGGCCCGCGCACAAATCACCCTCGCCGCCGATGCAGCCGCCACCCACGCGATCCGGGCCGCCACCGAGACCTACGCCACCGAAATCAACGAAAATCCTCCGGTCGCCGCCGCCACCGCGATCAGCGATGCCGATGCCGCCGGAGAGGCCGCTGGCGCCGCCTGGTTCGCCGCCCAGCTGGCAACCCTCCCGACCGCCAGCGTCACCGGGCCGAACAATCCCGACGTGATCGTGCAATCGAACACCAATCTCTCCGCCACCAACCCTGCCGGTTTCACCGCCACCGTCGCCTACACCGGCACCTACCCGCCGTTTTTCGACCCGTTGTTTTCCAGCACCACCAACTGGAAAATCACCGGCACCGCCGGCGCGCTCTCGACCTATTCCTATGTCGAAATTCTGATGATGCTGGATAATTCCGGCTCGATGGATATCGGAGCGACACCTGCGGATATCCTGAAGCTCGAGCAGAACACCGTGTGCATTCCGTCCTCCTGGTCGAACACCGGCGCAAATGGGACGGGTGCGTACGATCCGAACAGCCCGGAAGCGATCAACATGGGCCAGGTCGCTCATTACAATGACTATGGCAACCCATCCAATCTGAACGGAACATGCGCCAGCGGATATCAAAACCCCCCTTTCGCTCCGTGCGGCTTCGCTTGTCATACCCAGAGCAACAATCATGATTATTACGGCATCGCCCGGAGTCTCGGGGTAACTTTGCGCGAGGACGTCGTGATCCAGTCCGCAGAAAATGTCATTTCCTCGATGGCGGCAAACGAACAGGCACCGGATCAATTTTCAGTTGGAGTTTACCAATTTAACAGTGATATCTCGCCCCTCTTCCCGACAGCGGTAACGCAAACAACGACTGCAAATCCGGAAGCATCGACCGATCTGTCCGCGGCTCTAGCAGCCGTCGATTCCATCGATTACAATAAAAATCCGAATATGGTTCAACCGGTATTACCTAACGTCCTGAACGCCGAAGAAGAAACTGACCTCACCACATCCGTTACCGATCTTCTGGCAGGGGCGTATAGCGACGGCACCGAATTTGGTAAACCAATCACGGCTGCTGGGTCCGGAAACAGCCAAAATTCGCCCCAAAAAGACATCTTCATTGTCACCGACGGCATGGAAGATGCGGCTTCCGGTGGTCAAAGAGTACTCGGCGAAATGACCGGCGTTGCTGCCGAAAACGATTCTTATCCACCAACTCCCGGCATCTGTACGAAATTCAAGGCGTTGAAATTCACGGTTTACGTTCTGTATATCGAATATGATCCGCTGGCGAACACATGGTATGAAACGTCAAGCGCAACTCCGACTTCCTACTTTCATGAAGATTTCCCAAACGTGAAGAGCCCGACGCCACAGGATTTCGCCGAGGCTACCAGCGCCGACTACGGCGGCACCGTTCCGGCCAACGCGATGTCGCCCGACGAAGCGGCCCTTCAGGCCTGTGCGTCATCACCCAGCGATTTCTATGTCGCGACCAATGCGGCCGCCATCAGCACGGCGATGAACGCGATGCTGAAATCAGCGCTCAGCAGCGCCATCCGCATCACCCAGTGACCTTTTACGTGCCATGGGACGTCTTTCGCGGGATGGTCCATCTAGACCGCCGCAGCGCCGTGCGGTGCTGATGTCGGCAACTCCGGCCGGGCATTGAGCGGGGGTATCGTTCTACGCTAGGCTCCGGTCCGATGAGACAGGTTTTGGTGACGGTCGGGTTCGGTTTGGCGGTGGGTGGTTGCTGGAGCGTGGCATCGGCCCAGGTCACGGTCAATCCACAGGCGTTACGGCAATTGGCGGGCAAGCCAGCGGTCGCGCCGCCGGCGCGGCCGATCGTGGCGCGACCGGTTCGACCGATCCTCCGGCATCCGATCGTCACAACACCCGTCAGGACGCCGAAGCTGCCGTTGCCGCCACCCCCCGTGACGATCGCTGCCGTGGCACCAACCAAGCCGGCCGTGCCGCGCGGGGTCACCCTGCTGTTTCCCGATGTGGCGGTCGCCTTGCCGCCGTCGCAGTCGCGGGTTCTGGTTGCCTTCATCGGACGCCGATTGAACCGGGCCGCGCATTTCGTGGTGCAGGCGACGGCGCCGGGAATGGCGGGAGATCCCTCGGTCGCGCGGCGGATGGCATTGAACCGGGGGCTGGCGGTGCGGCGCGCGCTGCGCCGGGCGGGGGTCGCTTCGGATCACATCATCGTTCAGGCCCTGGGCGACCCGCCTGGAATCGTGCCCGACCATGTTACGCTGACGGAAATACCGTGAAGGTTCCACGACCATGACACGACCGAACCTCTATCTCATCCGCATGCTGGTGTTTCTGATCCTTGTCTATGGGCTGGCGGCGCTCATCGCGCCGACTTTGGCGACTTTTTATATGGCGAATCCGGTGGTCAATTCGGTGATCGTTCTGGTCGAGATTTTCGGCATCGGCTGGAATTTGCGCCAGGTGCTGCGGCTGAGCCCGGAGGTGGATTGGGTTGAGCGGTTCCAGCGCTCGCGCGCCTCGATCGAACAGGGGCCGAAGCCGCGGCTGCTGTTGCCGATGGCGCGGATGTTCGGGGCGCGGAACGACGACGGCAAGCGGGTCAGCCTTTCGGTTGCCAGCATGCGCACGATGCTCGATGGCATCGCCAGCCGGTTGGATGAAAGCCGCGAAACCTCGCGCTACGTCACCGGGGTGATGATTTTTCTTGGTCTGCTCGGCACGTTCTGGGGCTTGCTGAAAACCGTGCATGCGGTGGCTGGCGTGATCGGGGGGATGAATGTCGCGGGTGGCGATGTCAATGCCATGTTCGATCAGCTGAAAGCGGGGTTGGCCGGGCCGCTGGCGGGGATGGGAACGGCGTTTTCATCCTCGATGTTCGGTCTGTCGGGGGCGTTGATCCTGGGATTTCTGGATCTGACGGCGGGTCAGGCGATGAACCGGTTCTTCAACGAGCTTGAGGAATGGCTCGCTGGTCTGACGCGGGTTTCAACCGGGGCGTTGGCGGGGGATGGCGAGGCGTCGATGCCGGCCTATGTCCAGGCGCTGCTCGAACAAAGTGCGGAGAATATCGAGGCGTTGCAGCGCGTGCTGCTGCGCAACGAGGAAAGCCGGGCACAGACCGCGCAGGTGACGCAGACCCTGAGCGAGCGAATGAACACGCTGACCGAGGCGATCCATAACTCGCACCGGATCATGCTGAAAATCGGCGAGGGTCAGGCGGCGCTGGCAAAACTGGCCGAGCAGACCGATCAGGGTAATGATGACATCGCGCGCGCCCATCTGCGGAATATCGAATTGCTGCTCGCGCGGCTGATCACCGAGGCCGAGCAGGGGCGGGTGCAGGGCATGGCGGATCTGCGGCATGATTTGAAGATTCTGACCCGCACGGTGGCCGCGCGCCTCGATGACGTGAGGGGCTGAGCGATGGCGCGGCTGTATCGAAGCCGGAGCAACGGGCTGGAGATCTGGCCGGGCTATGTCGATGCGCTGTCGACATTGCTGATGGTGACGATTTTCGTGCTTCTGGTGTTCGTGCTGGCCGAGGCGTTCCTGTCGGTGGCGTTGAACGGCAGCAACAAGACGATCGTGACGCTGCGGGGCGAGATTGCGCAATTATCCAATGTGTTGGCGCTGGAGAAATCCAAGACGGCATCGCTGCGTGATGAGCTGGCGAGCCTGGCGTCGTTGATGAAGGCCAAGCAGGCGGCAAGTGCTGCGGCGCTGTCCGGGCAGGTCGCGCTGAATTCGCGCGAGGTGGCGACAGTCGCACTGCTCGATCAGCAGATCGCGGCGCTGCGATTGCAGATCGCGAGCCTCGCGGCGGCGCTCGATGCGGCGGCGGCGAAGGACAAGGCGGATCACGTGCAGATCGCCGATCTTGGCAAGCAACTGAACGAGGCGCTGGCGCGCAAAGTGCAGCATCTGCAGCAATATCGGAGCGCGTTCTTTGGCGAATTGCGCAAGGCGCTGGCGGGCGAAAAGAATATCAAGATCGTCGGCGATCGGTTCGTATTCGAGAGCGACGTGCTGTTTCCCTCGGATTCTGCGCGACTGTCGAGCGCGGGCCGGGCTGAGATCGCGGATGTGGCAACCGCGATCGAAAAAATCGCGCCGAAAATTCCGCCCCATCTGAACTGGGTGCTGAGTGTGGGCGGCTACGCCGACAAGGTTGCGATCAATGGCGGAAAATATAAGGATAATTTCGATCTTTCGGCGGCGCGAGCGCTTGCGGTGCTGCATCTGTTGGTGGCGGACGGGGTGCCGAAGAACCGGGTGATCGCGACCGGGTATGGGGCGGAGCACCCGATCGCGGTGGGTGACACGGCGGCGGATCTGGCGAAGAACCGGCGGATCGAGTTCAGATTGACCTCGGCGGATTGACACCTCAGCGGCGCCGCGTCGCCACGACGAGCTGATTGCCGTCCGGATCGCGGAACCGCACATCGCGCACCCCCCAGGGCTGATCCATCGGCGGCCGATCGGTATTGATGCCGTGCGCCAACGCATGGTCGTACCAGCGATCGACATCGTCGACATCCAGATGTGCGACGCCGCCGGGCTTGGCGTCGCCCTCATGGGCTGAGAGCCGGATCGCGAGGCCGGCTTTCGCGATCTGCATGAAGAGCGGATGGTCCGGGGAAAAGCGATGCTCCCAGTCGATCGTGAAACCGAGACCCTCGAGATAGAAATGCCGGGAGCGTGCCTCGTCGGTCATCCGCAGGGTGGGGAAAACCCGTTGGGTCGTCACGGCATTGTCCTGCTGTTTCAGCATCGCGCACCAGCTTTGCGGGGTGATGGTGCCGCCCGGCATGGCCCAGTCGTAGCTCAGGGTCGCGCGCGCCGACGTGTCGAACCGCAACCGCACGATTTCGCGGAACGCCTGGCGATCGGCCAGATCGCCATGGCGCAGCACGAGGTTGTGGTCATCCGCCGTGTCAACCGAAAAATGCTGCAACCCATTGATATTGTTGTTGGCATGAACAATCTCGATCACGCCGTCCGATCGGCGGCCGAGGCAGGCGACCTCGGTGTGCAGCAATGCTCCATCGGCCGCGGTGGCGGTGAAGCGGTAGGTCAGCGTCGCCGGATTGAGGGGCGGATCGATGATCAGAATGCCGGTGAAATCACGGGAATCATGGCTGACGCCGGCGCCGACGTAGCGGCCGGCGCGCGCGGCGAGAAACGTGATCGGGTCGTTCATGCGTGGCTCCTGCTGGTAACCCATGGTCAATTTTCGGGAGGTGATCGTGTCATGGCCAAGCTGACCGCGCGATAGGAATCCGGCGGCGCGGGCGGAATTTTTCGGCGGGCGGAGGTGATTATGTGATGACCTGTGCCCATCGGTGTGAGACCCAACTTCGGCACTTTTCCCTTCATAGGCATCAAAAAACCGCAGAATTCTGC
>NZ_JBMFGY010000044.1:0-9038 GCF_049977125.1 Acidiphilium sp.
CGCTTTTCAATTCGCGGATGAGGTCGGCGCTCTTCATGATGCGCATTATACACACGTCCTCAGGCCGATCCAAGACGATTCAAAGCCACCAAACCAGATGAACAAGAGTTTTTTGGTTCTTTTTTGCAAAAAAGAACGGCTTGCTTTGGTGGGATGGCGGGGTGATGGGCGTGGCCTCGCGCATCGATGCGGCGGCTTCGTGCCGTATCGTGGGGTTATATTCAAGAAATCATATGTCAGGATTCTTTACACTAACGCGATGGTAGAAATATAACCATCTGATATTCCTTTATTTTTTGATTGGCATCAAACATGCATCGTAACGAATTACCGTTAACCAGGGAGATTGATTTTGAGACGGATTTTGTTATCGACGGCCTTCACGATCGGCGTTTTGGCGGCATCCACGGGTTTGGGCTTTGCGCAGAGCAATGACCCGCCGCCGAGTGGGGCGATTCTCGATCTTGCCGGGCAAACGATTCCGCATGGGGCGGCGCAGCTCTATTCGGTGAATTTCACGGCGGCGCTTGCTGACACCGCGATTACGTTCGCCTTTCGTGATGACCCTACATTCATTAGTTTTTCGGACCCGTCGCTGGTCGATGTGACGAGTTCGAGTGGCAACCTTCTGCTCAATCCGAGCTTTACGGCCGGAACCATCACGAGCAGTGGGAATCCCTCGACGCCGCTCGACTGGAGTTACGCCAATCAATACGGGGCACTCGCCGGCGGTGTTGTGGAAAATTCCTGCGGGGCGCTGTCGGGCAGCAATTGCTGGCATGATGGTGCCATCCAGGCGTATGACGCGATCAGCCAGACGGTTGCGACCAGTGTTGGCAATACCTACACGCTCAGTTTTTATGTGTCGGAAAACGGTTCCCTTACCAATTTTTCCGACCTGAGCACAAATGGCGACATAACGAATAGCAGTGGAAACGGTGTTGATGTTCTGGCCTATGCGCAGGCGGGGCTGCCGCCGGCAAACGTGCCTGAACCGGGTTCGCTGGCCCTGCTTGGCACCGGGCTTGTGGCTCTTGGTCTCATCCTCAACAGGCGCCGGACGCGTGGCTGATCCGGCGGTGATCTGAGGTTCTGGCGGGGGCGCGACGATGGGGTCGCGCCCCTTTGCGTTTCGGCGCGCGTGTCGCCGGCGGAGAAGCGGCCGGAGGGATCGGGGATAGGGTCGCGCATGGTGATATCCCCATCGGTAGGCCGGTTTGCGGATTATGTGTTGATGCGTCGGTCCAGGACCGTGCCACAGCGCAGGCATAGATTATCAAGAGTTTTTTGGTTCTTTTTTGCAAAAAAGAACAGCTTGCTTCCTTCGGCTTGCCCTCAGCCGGCGGGCAGGGCAAGACGCGCGGGACGGAGGCCCTTATTCATGCAAGCAGGCATCATTGTTTTTCCCGGCATCAATCGCGAGCGCGATATTGCGATGGCGTTGGAGGGGAGTTTGGGGCGCAGGCCGCGGATGATCTGGCATCGGGAGACGGATTTGGCCGGGGTTGATCTGGTGGTGATACCGGGCGGGTTTTCGTATGGGGATTATCTGCGGTGCGGGGCGATGGCGGCGCAGTCGCCGGTGATGCGGGCGGTGGCGGACCATGCGGCGCGGGGTGGGTATGTGCTGGGGGTGTGCAACGGGTTTCAGATTTTGACCGAGGCGCAGATGCTGCCGGGTGCGTTGCTGCGGAATGCGGGGCTGCGGTTTTTATCGATGGATTGTCATTTGCGGGTGGAGCGGGCGGATACGGTGTTTACCGGGCAGTATCGGCGCGGGCAGGTGTTTCGCGCGCCGATGGCGCATGGCGATGGCAATTATTTCGCGGATGACGACACGCTGGATCGGCTGGAGGGTGAGGGGTTGGTGGCGTTTCGGTATGCCGATGCGGCGGGTGGTGTGACGGGTGCGGCGAATTTGAACGGGTCGGCGCGGGGGATTGCCGGGGTGTTGTCGGCGAATTTGCGGGTGTTGGGGTTGATGCCGCATCCGGAAAATCTGGTCGATCCGCTGATGGGCGGGACGGATGGCAAGCCGCTGTTCGATAGTTTGGCCGCGATTGGGGTGGCGTGATGGATCAGTTGGTCGATGCGGCGCTGGCGCGGAGTTTCGGGCTGTCGGGTGAGGAGTATGAGCGGGTGCTGGCCATTATGGGGCGCACGCCGAGCCTGACGGAGTTGGGGATATTCTCGGTGATGTGGTCCGAGCATTGCTCGTACAAATCATCGCGGGTGTGGCTGAAGACGCTGCCGACGACAGCGCCTTGGGTGATTCACGGGCCGGGCGAGAATGCCGGGGTGGTGGATATCGGCGAGGGGTTGGCGGCGATTTTCAAGATGGAGAGCCATAACCATCCGAGTTTCATCGAGCCGTTCCAGGGTGCTGCGACCGGGGTGGGCGGGATTTTGCGCGATGTGTTCACCATGGGGGCGCGGCCGATCGCGAATTTGAACGCGTTGCGGTTTGGTGACCCTTCGCTCGCGGTGACCAAGCGGGTGGTGGATGGGGTGGTGCGCGGCATCGGCGGGTATGGCAATTGCGTGGGTGTGCCGACGGTGGGGGGCGAGACCAATTTCCATCGCTCGTACAACGGCAATCCGCTGGTCAATGCGATGACGGTGGGGATTGCGGCGCAGGACCGGATTTTTCTCTCGGCGGCGGCGGGGGTTGGGAATCCGGTGGTGTATGTGGGCTCGAAGACCGGGCGCGATGGGATTCATGGTGCGACCATGGCTTCGACCGAGTTTGCCGCGGATTCCGAGGAGAAGCGGCCGACGGTGCAGGTGGGTGACCCGTTTATTGAAAAGCTGCTGATCGAGGCGTGTCTCGAATTGATGGCGACGGATGCGATCGTTGCGATTCAGGACATGGGGGCGGCGGGGCTGACCTCGTCTTCGGTGGAGATGGCGGGCAAGGGCGGGGTGGGGATCGAGCTCGATCTGGACGCGGTGCCGCAGCGCGAGGCGGGGATGAGCGCGTATGAGATGATGCTGTCGGAAAGCCAGGAGCGGATGCTGATCGTGATCGATCCGGCGCGGGAGGATATGGCGCGGGCGATTTTCGAGAAATGGGAGCTGGATTTCGCGGTGATCGGGCATATTACCGATACCGGGCGGATCGTGGTGAAACATCGGGGCGTGGTGGAGGCGGATATCGCGCTCGATCCGCTGGCGGAGCAGGCGCCGCTGTATGAGCGGCCGTATGTCGAGGCGGCGAAGCCGGTGGCGCTGGGGGCGGTGGATGATCCGGTGGGGATCGGGCCAGCGTTGCTGCGGTTGATCGGGTGCCCTGATCTGGCTTCGCGCAAGTGGATCTGGGATCAGTATGACGGGACGGTGGGCGGGCAGACGGTGAAGCGGCCGGGCCAGGCGGATGCGGCGGTGGTGAAGATTCCCGGCAGTGTGCGGGCGCTGGCGCTGACCACGGATTGCACGCCGCGGTATTGCGCGGCGGACCCGGAGGCGGGTGGGGCGCAGGCGGTGGTGGAGGCGTGGCGGAATATCACCGCGACCGGCGGGGTGCCGTTGGCGGTGACGGATAATCTGAATTTCGGCAATCCGGAGAAGCCGTTGATCATGGGGCAGATTGTCGCCGCGATCCGGGGCATGGGGGCGGCGTGCCGGGCGCTGGATTTTCCGGTCGTTTCGGGGAATGTGTCACTTTATAACGAGACCGAGGGGGCGGGGATTTTGCCGACGCCGGCGATCGGCGGGTTGGGGGTGATTGCGGATGCGGCCAAGGCGGTCGGGATTGCGCTGGTCGCGGGGCTGGATTTGGTGGTGGTCGGGGCGACGCGGGGGGAATTGGGCCAGTCGCTGTGGTTGCGCGAGGTGCTGGGGCGGGAGGATGGTGCGCCGCCGGCGCTGGATTTCGACGTGGAACGGCGGAATGGGGCGTTCGTGCGGGGGTTGATCGTCGCGGGCGTTGTTGAAGCCTGTCATGATGTGTCGGATGGCGGGTTGCTGGTGGCGGTGGCGGAGATGGTGCTGGCGGGCGGGGTCGGGGCGGCGCTGACGCTGGTGCCTGAGGGTCACGCGCACGGGTTCTGGTTCGGGGAGGATCAGGCGCGGTATGTGCTGGCGGTGGCGGATGGGGCTTCGGTGATCCGGGCGGCGCGGGAGGCGGGGGTGGCTGCTGCCATGCTGGGGCGGAGCGGGGGCGATCGATTGACACTCCCGGATGGCACCGCCATATCTGTGGGGGAACTGCGGAGAGTGCATGAAGGGTTTTTCGCGCGCTGGTTCGCTTGATGTCCCTGAGGGTTTCACCATGGCCATGTCGGTTGCCGAGATTGAGCAATTGATCAAATCCGCCCTGCCGGATGCACGGATCATTGTGGAGGATCTGGCGGGGGATGGCGATCATTACGCGGCGAGCGTCATCAGCGAGCAGTTTCGCGGAATTTCGCGGGTGCGCCAGCATCAGATGGTGTATGCCGCGTTGCAGGGCCGGATGGGCGACGCATTGCACGCGTTGGCGCTGCAGACATCGGCGCCCGACTAGGCCGCAACTCGATTTAGGAGAATGACGATGAGCCAGACCACCGACAATCCCGCCTTTACCGCGATCAAGGCGAGCGTGACCGAAAATCCGGTCATGTTGTTCATGAAGGGCACCGCGATGTTTCCGCAATGCGGGTTTTCCGCGCGGGTGGTGCAGATTTTGACGCATTGCGGGGTGCCGTTCAAGACCGCGAACGTGCTGGACGATCCTGAATTGCGGGACGGGATCAAGGCGTATTCGAGCTGGCCGACGATTCCGCAGCTTTACGTGAAGGGCGAGTTCGTCGGGGGCTGCGATATCGTGACCGAGATGTATCAATCGGGTGAATTGCAGGCGCTGTTCGAGCAGAACGGCATCGGGAAAACCGCTGCGACCTAAACGCTTCAGCTTCGTCACTGACGAGCTCCCGAGATCCGGTTCCGCCGGGCATCTTGCCTATAATCACGCGCTGATCAGTCATTTGGCGGCGCGGGGGCATCGGGTTGATTTGTGGTTGACGCGACCGCGACTGGCGATGCCGGTCGTGCGGATGGCGAAGGCGGGACCGTTCAACCGGGTTGCCGGGCCGCGATTGCTCGACATCGGGGGATTTCTGGTCGCGACCGAGCCACGCGCGGTGGCGGCGGCGCTGGGGCGGGTGGTTCTGCCGGGCGGTATCCTGCGCAAGGCGCGGCGGCAGGGACGCAATGACGTGACGCTCGGCGCCTTCATCACCGCCGATGAGGCGGCATGGATCGCCACACGGATCGCCGCCGACCCGCCGGATGCCATTTTGATCGATACGATGTTCCGGGTGGGCTTGCTCGATCAGGCGGCGCTGGCGGGGGTGGCTTCGGCGGTGATCACCCATGATCTGTTTCATCGCCGGCACGCGGCGCTGAGCCTCGCGGGGTATCGGGTCGAGCCGCGGGAATTGTGCCGGGGCGATGAGGCGCGGCTGCTCGACCGGGCCGGCGCGATCGTCGCGATCCAACCCGAGGAAGCCCGGATTCTGCGGGAGATGTGCCCGGATCGCCCGGTGGTCACGGTGCCGATGCCGGCGGCGGCGCTGCCACGGCCAGCCGGGGTTGAGCGCGATCCGGATCGGCTGGTGTTCGTCGGCAGCGATAATCTGCCTAATCTTGATGGGCTGCGCTGGTTTTTCGAGGCGATCTGGCCGGGGTTGCGCGAGGCGCGGCCCGCGATCGTGCTGGATCTGGCGGGGGATTGCGGCGCCGCGATCGGGGCGGTGCCGGCCGGGGTGCGGCGGTTGGGGCGGATTGCGGAACTTGCGCCGGCGCTGCATCGCGCGGCATTGGCGATCGCGCCGCTGCGGACCGGATCGGGGTTGAAGGTGAAATTGCTCGATTACGCGCGCCACGGGTTGTGGACGGTGGCGACCGGCGAGGCGCGGGCGGGACTGGCGAGCGATGCCAGGCCGCCGGTATTCGTTGCCGATCAGCCGGCGACGTTCGGCGCCACCATTCTGGCGGCGCTGAGCCAGCAGCCCGAAGAGGCCGATGCGTTCGCCTTCGTGCGCAAGCACTATGCCGCCAGCCAGATTTTTGCGCCGCTGACCGATCTGCTCGACGCCTGACGGCGCTGACCGGCGCCTTGCGGAGGTGCGGGCGCGGCTGCGATCGGCTTCCGCCGTTCGCGCCCATAAAATATGCAATTACTGAGAGCGAACGCATAATCTGACTTATATTTAGGCGTTGGCAGGCCTGCCGCTTGGGCATCGCGTGCCGTTTTTGCGTACAGATGCAAGAAATCGGATCGTTTTCGGCAACGCGATGGTGATGGCATGAAACGTGCAGAACGGGTTGCTCGGTGGCGTGCGCCGCCGTTTCATTGGTCTCTCACCCGGGGTTTATGTCATGAACCGAATTTCAGCCTGTCTTGTGCTTGCCCTCATCGCGTTCGGCGTCCCTGGGATTGCCCAGGCCGATCCGCCGGGAATCGAATGGCAGAATATTTATCTCAGCTATCGCTATGTCGGCGCCAACAAGCAGCCCGGCAACGCCAATGGCGCGAATGTGCCTGAAAACGCCGTCAATATTTCCTATTCGAACGGCTGGACCTACGGATCGAATTTCGCCAGTTTCGATTTCGAACAGTTCGGCCAGGGTGATCCTTCGGTCAATGTCACGGGGCGATCGACTCTGGGATCGGCGGAGTTTTATGGCGTGTTCCGCACCACGCTGAGCGGCAACAAGATTTCCGGCACGCATGATTTCGCGTTCGGGCCGGTTGCCGATGTCGGGTTGCGCCTTGGCGGCGACTACGATGTTCAGAACGACCAGTTCGGCTCGTACAAACGCCTGCTCGTCGCGGGGCCGGAGTTCGATTTCGCCGTGCCCAAGGGGTTTCTGCTCGCCGCGATCGAGGTGACGCATGAATGGGACACCAATGGCTATGAGGGCGAGGGCGGTGCGACGAGTTTCAATGTGGCGCCGGCGCTTGAAACCGCGTGGTCGCTGCCGTTTTCGGTCGGGCCGGTCGATCTGAACTTCACGGGGTATGCCAATGTGATCGGACCGAAGGGGCGGGGCTATGCCGGGGATTTCTATCATCGCACCGAGGTTCTGGCGCATCCCAAAATTCTGGTCGATGTTGGTCATCTGGTCGGGTTCGCGCCGAATAAACTGGTGGCCGGGGTTGGCTATGAATACTGGCTGAACAAATTCGGTGATTATAAACCGGCGTTGCAAGGCACCCAGGAACACGCGGTGTTTCTGGAAGTGGGTTATAATTTCGATTGAAGGCGTGGACAAAGCCATCGATAATGCAAAAAATTCAACAGGAGCACCGAATGATCATGATGAAGCGACGCTCGTTCAACACCAATCTCGCCCTCGGCACGGCCGTTCTGGCGGCACCCGCGATCGTGCGCGCCGCCGCCGACAAGCCGGTGAAGATCGGGTTTGTCTATATTGGTCCGGTCGGGGATTTCGGCTGGACCTATCAGCATAATATCGGACGGTTGCAGGCGGCGAAGCATTTCGGCAAGGCGATCGAAACCACCTATGTCGCCAATGTGCCCGAGGCGCCGGAGTGCCAGTCGGTGTTCGAGGATCTGGCGGCCAAGGGCAATCAGCTGATCTTCGGCACCTCGTTCGGCTATATGAATTATATGGTGAAGGTCGCCGCGCAATATCCGAAAATCAAATTCGAGAGCTGCACCGGTTACAAGCAGGCCGCCAATCTCGCGACCTACGACATTCGCTTCTATCAGGGCCGCTACGTTCAGGGCGTGATTGCCGGCAAGATCTCGAAAACCGGTGTCGCCGGCTATGTCGCTTCGGTGCCGGTGCCGGAGGTGGTGCAGGGGATGGATGCGTTTCTGCTCGGGATGCGGAGCGTCAATCCGAAGGCGCGGCTGAAATTCGTGATGATCGACAGCTGGTATGACCCCGGCAAGGAAGGCGATGCGGCGAAGGCGCTGATCGATCAGGGGTGCGATGTGATCACGCAGCACACCGACAGCCCGGCGCCGTTGCAGACCGCGGCGGCGCGGCATATTCCCGCCTTCGGCGAGGCGACCGACATGATCAAATTCGCGCCGCACGACCAGTTGACCGCGATCGTGAACGAGTGGGGCGGTTATTATATCCAGCGGATCGGCGAGGTTCTGGCCGGCACCTGGAAGACCGAGAACACCTGGGGCGGCTTTCATTCGGGCATGTTGCGCATGGCGCCGTTTCGAAACATGCCGCACAGCACGGCAGAGCTTGCGGCCCGGACGGTCGCCTCGATCAAGGCAGGCAAGAACAAGGTGTTCGTCGGGCCGCTGACCAACCAGGCCGGCCAGGTGTTTCTGCCGGCCGGCAAGGTGATGGATGACGGCACCCTTTCCGGCTTGCAGACTCTGGTTGCAGGTATTCAGGGCAAGCTCGCCTAGTCATGGCCGACCAGCCGATCCGGTTTTACTGTGACGGTCAGGTGCATCAGATTGCCGACCTGCCGATCACGTATACCCTGCTCGACTGGTTGCGCGATGTCGCGCACCGCACCGGCAGCAAGGAGGGCTGCGCCGAGGGGGATTGCGGGGCGTGTACCGTGATCGTCGCGAATTTGGCCGAGGCGGGCGAGGTGGGCGGGATCAGGCGGGGGGATCTGGTGTTGCGCCCGGTCAATGCCTGTATCCGGTTTTTGCCGACCCTGCATGGCAAGGCGGTGATCACGATTGAGGATGTGCGCCGGTTGGCCGGCGGTGCGCTGCACCCGGCGCAACAGGCGATGCTCGATGGCCATGGATCGCAATGCGGGTTCTGCACGCCGGGTTTTGTGATGTCGCTGCTGGCGCTGTATCTGGCCCATCAAGACGATCGCGCGCCGCCCGGGCGGCGGGCGATCGCCGATGGTTTGGCCGGAAATTTGTGCCGCTGCACCGGTTATCGGCCGATCCTGGATGCCGGTGAGCGCATGTTCACGCTGCCGGTTGTTGATTTCGACACGGAAACGATCGCGGCGGCGTTGCGCGGGATCGCGCGGGCGGTTGCGTTGCGCGGGATCGCGCGGGATGATTTTACCTATGCGGCGCCCGATCCCGCCT
>NZ_JBMFGY010000044.1:9138-19726 GCF_049977125.1 Acidiphilium sp.
GCGTTGCGCGGGATCGCGCGGGATGATTTTACCTATGCGGCGCCCGATCCCGCCTGGGCGGGGCGGATCGACCGGTTTGCCGCACCGCGTTCGCTCGCGGCGCTGGGCGCTGCCTATGCCGCGCAACCGCAGGCGCGCCTGCTCGCGGGGGGGACCGATATCGGGCTTTGGGTGAACAAGCGGTTCCGCGATGTCGGTTCCATGATCTATCTTGGCGATGTTGCTGAATTATCCGTCATCGAGCACGAGGGCGAGGTGTTGCGGATCGGCGCGGCGGCGCCGCTCGAGGACGCCTGGGCGGCGTTGGTCGCGATGGTGCCCGACCTGGCCGAAATGGCGCTGCGCTTTGCCGGTCCGCCGGTGCGCCATGCCGGCACCATGGGCGGCAATGTCGCGAACGGCTCGCCGATCGGCGATGCGGCGCCGGTTCTGATGGCGCTGGATGCGACCCTCGTTCTGCAATGCGGATCGGAAGTCCGGCGCGTGGCGCTGGATGAGTTCTATCTCGGCTATGGGGTGAATGCGCTGCGGGCGGGGGAGTTTCTGCGCGCGATCGAGGTGGCGCGCCCTGATCCGGCGATGATCGTGCGGGGCTGGAAGATTTCGAAGCGATCCGATTGCGATATTTCCGCGCTGTCGTGCGGGTTTGCGTTGCGGTGCGAGGCGGGGGTGGTGCGCCACATCCGGCTTGCGTTCGGCGGCATGGCGGCGATTGTGCGCCGCGCGGATCACGCCGAGGCGGTGTTGCGGGAGGGCGTGTGGAGTGAAGCCAGGGTGACGGCGGCGATGGCGGCACTCGGCGATGATTTCGCGCCGCTGTCGGATATGCGGGCGTCGCGGCAGTACCGGCTGCGGGTTGCGCGTCATTTGCTGTGGCGGATCTGGCTCGAGACGCGCCCGGAGAGGCAACTGCCGGCGGCGGCGATGCGGGTGCGGCCGGGAGTTGTGGCGAGCGTGGCATGAACAAGCCATTCGTGAACACGTCGTTCGTGCCGGGGGTGACGCGGGAGGGGGGGCAAGTCGGGTTGGGCGTGGCGCATGAATCGGCCCATCTGCATGTGACCGGCGCGGCCCCGTATGTCGATGATATTCCGGAATCCGCCGGTACGCTGCATGCGGCGCTGGCGCTCTCGCCGGTGGCGGCGGGGGGGGTGCGGCGCATCGATCGGGCGGGTCTGGCCGCGCTGCCGGGCGTGGTCGCGGTGCTGACGGCGGCGGATCTGCCCGGCCCGAATGATTGTGGGCCGGTGGTGCATGATGATCCGATCCTGGCCGATGGTGTCGTGCGGTATGTGGGCCAGCCGGTCGCGCTGATCGTGGCCAGCACGCGGAATCTGGCGCGGCGCGCCGCCGCGCGGATCGCTGATCATCTCGAGATCGAACCGGCGGTTCCGGTGCTGACGGCGCGCGCCGCCTTTGCGCGTGGCGATTTTTTACTGCCGCCGGTGAGTCTGGTTCGCGAATCCGCACCCGGTGCGTTGCAGGCGGCGATCGCCGCGGCGCCGCATCGGCTCGAAGGGACATTTTCCTTGGGCGGGCAGGAGCAATTCTATCTCGAAGGGCAGATTTCCTATGCGCTGCCGACCGAGGATCGGGGGATGCGGGTTTATTGTTCGACCCAGCATCCGAGCGAGATGCAGCATCTGGTCGCGCGGGCGCTGGGCTGGCGCAGCCATCAGGTGGTGGTGGAATGCCGGCGGATGGGCGGCGGGTTCGGCGGCAAGGAGTCGCAATCGGCCCTGTTTGCCTGCTGTGCCGCGATCGCCGCCGATCGTCTCGGCCGCCCGGTCAAGCTGCGGCTCGATCGCGATGATGATTTCATGATTACCGGGCGGCGCCACGGTTTCGATTATGATTACACGATCGGTTTCGATGATGAGGGCCGCATTCTGGGCCTTGAGGCGCGGTTGATCGCCAATGGCGGCCATTCGGCCGATCTGTCGGCGGCGGTGATGACCCGCGCGCTCTGCCATGTCGATAACGCGTATTATCTGCCGGAGGTCGCGCTGCACGGCTTCATCGCGCGCACCAACACCCAGAGCAATACCGCGTTTCGCGGCTTCGGCGGGCCGCAGGGGGCGTTTTTGATCGAGATGCTGATCGATCGGATCGCGCGGCATCGCGGGCGCGACCCGCTCGCGGTGCGGCGGGTGAATTTTTACGGCACCGAATCGCGCAATACGACACCCTATGGCCAGATCGTCGCGGATAATGTGATCGACCAGCTGGTGACGGCGCTGGCCGGCGAGGCCGATTATCCGGCGCGGCGCGCCGCGATCGCGGCGTTCAACCGCGACAATGCCGTGTTGAAAAAAGGGATCGCGCTGACGCCGGTGAAATTCGGCATTTCGTTCAACGTGCCGCATCTCAATCAGGCGGGGGCGCTGGTGCATGTTTATGCCGATGGCAGCGTGCTGGTCAATCATGGCGGCACCGAGATGGGGCAGGGGCTGAACACCAAAGTGGCGCAGGTGGTCGCCGATGTGCTGGGCGTGGGGCTTGGCGCGGTGCGCTGCACGGCGACCGATACGTCCAAGATCGCGAATACCTCGGCCACCGCCGCATCGACCGGTACCGATCTGAACGGGATGGCGGCGCAGGCGGCGGCGATGACGATTCGCGACCGGCTCGCCGTGTTCATGGCGTCTGTTCATGGCGGCGCGGCGCAGGAGGTTCGCTTCGGGGCCGATCATGTTCATCTTGCCGGCGTCGCCGTGCCGTTCGCGTCCCTGGTCCGCGCGGCCTACGAGGCGCGGGTGCAGCTGTGGAGCGACGGGTTCTACGCGACGCCGAAGGTTCACTGGGACAGACAGGCGCTGCGGGGCAATCCGTTCTATTACTTCGCCTATGGCGCCGCGATCAGTGAGGTGGTGATCGATACGCTGACCGGCGAGTTCGCGCTGCTGCGGGCGGATATTCTGCACGATGCCGGACGGTCGCTGAACCCGGCGATCGATATCGGGCAGATCGAGGGCGGCTTCATCCAGAGCATGGGATGGCTGACCATGGAGGAGCTGGTGTGGGACGAGGGCACCGGGCGGCTGCTCACCCATGCGCCGAGCACCTATAAAATCCCGACCGCGAACGACTGCCCGGAGCGGTTGCGGGTTCGCTTGTTCGAGAATTCCAATGTCGAGCCGACGATCCACCGTTCCAAGGCGGTTGGTGAACCGCCGATGCTGCTGGCGTTTTCGGTTCTGCTCGCGATCAAGGATGCGGTCGCGGCGACCGGTGGCGCGGGGGCTGATCCGCCATTACGCACGCCCGCGACGCCTGAGGCGATTCTCGATGCGATCGAGGCGATCGAGGCGATCGGGGCGATCAGGGCGATTGGGGCGATTGGGGCGGTTCAGGCATGATCGAGGGCGTGCCCTGTGGCGTTCGGGTCGAGATCACCGCGGCGCTGGGGTCGTCGCCGCGCGAGGCCGGGGCGGTGATGCTGGTGCGCGCGGCGGATAGCGAGGGCAGTATCGGCGGCGGGGCGCTCGAACACGCGGCGATCGCGCGGGCGCGGGAATTACTCGGCCTGTGGCAGCGCGATCATGCCGCGGGTGATGCCGTCGTCGAGACGCGCGCGCTCGGCCCTGCGCTCGGCCAGTGCTGCGGCGGCGTGGTCACGCTGGGCTATCGGCCGTGGTATCGGGCCGCGCTGCCGCCGCCAGCGCCGCTGTTTCACCTGCAATTGCACGGGGCGGGTCATGTCGGGCGCGCGTTGGTGCGGGTTCTGGCCGGGCTGCCGTGCCGGATCGACTGGATCGATTGCCGGGCGGCGGCGTTTCCACCGGTGACAGCGGGTGCCGCGTTGATCAGGCCGGTGGTGACCGGGCGGGCGGCGGATGAAGTGGGTGCGGCGCCGCCGGGCAGCCTGTTTCTGATCATGACGCATAGCCACGCCCTCGACATGGCGATTGCCGGGGCGGCGCTGCGGCGGGGCGATGCGCGCTATGTCGGGTTGATCGGCTCGGCAACGAAGCGGGCGCGATTCGAGCATCGGTGGCGCTGTCAGGGGCTTTCGGAAGCGGCGATGGCGCGGTTGACCTGCCCGATCGGGATTGCGGGGATTGCCGGCAAGCAGCCCGCGGTTGTCGCCCTGGCGGTTGCCGCCCAGTTGGTGCAGGTCGCCGGATGCGGCGGGCTTGCGGCAGCGGGGCCGGTGGCCGCGCCCGATTGTGAGTGCGCCCCCTGCGCCACGCCATGCTTTGCCGAGGGCGGCGTGCGATGAGCGGGTTCGTGTCGTAACAATTGCAAGCGGAGACCATGATGACCGGCCTGACCACGCATATTCTCGACACCGCCAGAGGCTGTCCGGCGGCCGGTATTCGCGTCACGCTGCAGCGCGTCGCCGCGGCGCGGTTGCCGCTGGCCGAGGCGGTGACGGATGGCGATGGCCGGGCGATGCTGGTCGCCGATGATGATCCTGTTCTCGCCAGCGGGGTGTATGATCTGATGTTCGCGATGGGGGCGTATTTCGAGGTGGATCAGAGCCCGCCTGGCTTTATCGGCGAGATCGTTCTGCGCATCGGCATCGATGGCGGGCAGGCGCATTATCATGTGCCGCTTCTGGTGTCGCCGTGGAGCTACACGACGTATCGTGGCCGCTGAGCGATGATTTCATATGCGATGGGCTGGGCGATGGCCCTGCTGATCTGGCTTCACGTGGTCGCCGCGATCGCGTGGATCGGGGAGTCGTTTTATTTTGTGATGCTCGATAACAGCCTGCATCCCCCCGATGAGGCGATCGCGAAACAGCGCGGCGTGTTCGGCGAACTCTGGGCGGTGCATGGCGGCGGGTTTTATCATTCGCAAAAATATCTGGTCTCGCCGCCGCGCATGCCGGAGGATCTGCACTGGTCGAAATGGAAATCCTACGTCACCTGGCTTTCGGGATTTTCACTGCTGATTGTGATGTATTTGCTCCAGCCGGGGATTTATCTGATCGATCCCTCGGTCGCCGCGCTGACGCCGCTGACCGCGGCGGGCGCGGTGCTCGGTTTTTTGCTCGCCGGGTGGCTGGTTTATGATACCGCCTGCCGTCTGCTTGGCGCGAGGGATCTGGTGCTCGGCATTGTTATCGCCGCCTTCGTCGGGGTGGCGTGTTATGGCTCGACGCATCTGTTCGGGGCGCAGGCGGCGTTTCTGATCGTGGGCGCGATGCTCGGCACCATCATGACCGCGAATGTGTTTTTCGTGATCATTCCCGGCCAGCGCAAGATGGTCGACGCGCTCGCCCGCGGCGAGACGCCCGATCCGTTGCCCGGCAAGCGGGGCAAGCAGCGCTCGGTCCACAACACCTATTTCACCCTGCCGGTGGTGTTCGCGATGCTGAGCAGCCATTTCAGCATGCTCTACGGCGGGCGCGCCAACTGGCTCGCGCTGTGGCTTGCCATGCTCGGCGGGGCGCTGATCCGGCAGTATTTCGTGCTGCGGCACACGGGTCGGCAGGATTGGAAACTTCCGGCGAGCGCTGTTGCGATATTCATCGGCCTGATCGTCGCGGCGGCGCCCGCCGGGAGATTGGGCATGGCCGCACCGGCCGAGGGGGCGGGTGCGGCGGTTGTTAAAACCGCTGCGATCATGCCGATCATTGCCGCGCGCTGCGCGCCGTGCCATGCGGCGCATCCGCGCCTGATGGCGAGCGCGCCGGCGGGGATCATGTTCGACACCGAAGCTGAGATACGCGGGCACGCCGCCGTGATCGAGCAGCAGGTGGTGCAGGTGAAGGCGATGCCGCCCGGCAATGTCACCCATATTACCAAAGCCGAGCGCGCGGCGATCGGGCGGTGGTTCGACGATGGCGCGAAATGAGCGGACTCTCGCTTGACGCGCTGAACCGGGCGAGTGAGCGGGGGTTCGTTGAGGCGCTCGCCGGCGTGTATGAACATTCGGATTGGGTCGCGGCGGCGGTGGCTGGATTGCGGCCGTTCGCGACCGGTGGTTCGCTGGCCGCCGCGCTGCAAGCCGCCGTGCTGACCGCTGGCGCCGATCGCCAGCTTGCCCTGTTGCGCGCCCATCCGGAGCTTGGCGCCGGGGGCCGCCTGACCGAATATTCGGCCACCGAACAACGCGGCGCCGGGCTGGACCGGCTGGATCGCGATCACGCGGACCGGCTTGCCCGGCTCAATCGGGACTATCGGCAGCGGTTCGGTTTTCCCTTCATCATCGCGGTGCGCGGGCAGCGGGATACGGCGGCGATCATTACGCAGATCGAGCGGCGCATCGCCAATGAGGCGGTGGTTGAACAGGCGATCGCTTTGGCCGAGGTTGGCAAAATTGCCGGTTTCCGCCTCGATCGGTTGTTGATCCCTGCTGGCGCGCCGTGATCACGGCATTGCGGGGCGCGTATCTGAGCTATACCGGCAACCCGTTCGAGAGCGAGGACGCACCATGTCATCGTTTTGAATCCGATGGGCTGATCGTGATCGAAAACGGCGTGATCTCGCATGCCGGTGCCTATGATCAGACCGATCTGCCGGCAGGCGTCGTGCCCGAACAGATCCGCGATGGGCTGATCATGCCCGGCTTCATCGATGCCCATGTGCATTATCCGCAACTGCCGATCATCGGTGCGCATGGCAAACAATTGCTGGATTGGCTTGATCATTACGTGTTTCCGACCGAGCAGCGCTACGATGATCCCGCTTTTGCGCGATCGATCGCGCGGATTTTCCTGCGCGAGGAATTGCGCGCCGGCGTGACGACGCCGATCACTTTCTGCACGGTGCATCCGGAATCGGTCGAGGCCTATTTCGAGGAGGCGGCGCGGCTTGGTATGCGCACCGGCGCGGGCAAGGTGCTGATGGATCGCAACGCGCCGGCGGCGCTGCGCGACACCGCGCAGTCGGGTTATGATCAATCCAAGGCGCTCGCGTCTCGCTGGCATGGGCGGGATCGGCTGTTCTATGCGATCACGCCCCGCTTCGCGCCGACCAGCAGCGCCGCCCAACTCGAACTTGCCGGCGCGTTGCGGCGCGAAATCGAGGGTGTGTATCTGCAAACCCATCTGGCCGAAACCCATGCCGAGATCGCGTGGGTCAGGCAGTTGTTCCCGGCACGGCGGGACTATCTCGATGTGTATGATCATTATGGTCTGGTCGGGCCGCGCTGCCTGTTCGGCCATGCGATTCATCTGAACGAGCGCGAGTGGCGGCGGCTGGCGGAATCGGGTGCCGCGATCGTGCATTGCCCGACCTCCAACCTGTTTCTCGGCTCGGGTCTGTTCAATCTCAGGCGCGCCATGGTCTCGGCCAATCCGGTGCGCACGGCGCTGGGATCGGACATTGGTGCGGGCACGAGTTTTTCGCCGCTCGCCACGGTGGCGGAAGCCTACAAGATCGCCCTGTTGCGCGGTGAGTCGCTCACGGCGCATCAGGCGTTCTATCTGGCCACGCTGGGGTCGGCGCGCGCGATCGATCAGGATCGGCACATCGGCGCGATCGAGGCGGGCAAGGACGCGGATCTGGTGGTGCTCGATTTCGATGCCAGCCCGCTGCTCGCGGCGCGCCAGCGCTTTGCCGACTCACTCGAGGAACGTTTGTTCGTGCTGATGACGATCGGGGGTGAGCGGGTCGTGCGCGCGACCTATGTGGCCGGGCGCCGATGCTATGACCGTGACGACCGCGCTTACGTTGCCGCTGCCGCGTCGACTTAAGCGCATATCGCTCTAACCCGTTATCAGGGCGAAACGATCGACGTCCACCAACCCGCGATCGGTGATTTTAAGGTGAGGGATCACCGGCAGGGCCAGGAACGCGAGTTGAAGGAACGGTTCGGGCAGGGATGTGCCCATGCCGCGCACCACGGTGCGCAACGCCTCAAGACTGGCGCGGACGACATCGAATGGCTCAAGGCTGATCAACCCGGCCATCGGCAGCGCGAGCGCGCCCAGCACCACACCGTCGCGAACCGCGACGAAGCCGCCGCCCTGGTCGAGCAGATGGTTCACCGCGCAGGCCATGTCGGCATCGCTGGCACCGACCGCGCAGATATTGTGGCTGTCGTGCCCGACCGAGGACGCGAGCGCGCCGGCGGTGATGCCGAAGCCCCGGACGAAGCCGCAGGCGATGTTGCCGTTGACGCCGTGACGTTCGATCACCGCGACCTTCAGAACGTCGCGCGCCGGATCGGGGTGGCGCAGACCATCCGACCAGGGCAGGTCCATCGTGAGGAATTCGGTGACGATGCGGCCCGGGATGATGCCGATCACCGGCCCGGCGGGACCGGCGGTCGGCGCCCTGAAATCGGCCGTGGCGACCGGTGCGCGGCGCATGCTGTCGAGCCCGATCGGCGCGGGCGGGCTTCGCCCGGCGAACAACGCGGGTTCGACGACGATGCCGCGCGCGATCACCTGCGCGACGGCGCAGGTTTCGAGATCATCGAGCAGGACGATGTCGGCGCGCTGACCGGGCGCGATCAGCCCGCGATCGGTCATGCCGAAGCCGCGCGCCGCCGAAAACGAGGCTGCGCGGTAGGCGTGCAGCGGCGCCACGCCGAGGGCGATCGACCGGCGGATCAGGTGATCGATATGGCCTTCCTCGAAAATATCGAGCGGGTTGCGATCATCGGTGCAGAAACTGCACAAAAGCGAGGTCTCGGCGGTCAGGGCCGGGGCGAGGGCGGCGAGATCCTTGCAGATCGTGCCTTCGCGGATCAGCAGATGCATGCCTTTTTCGAGTTTCTCCAGCGCCTCGTCGAGGCCGGTGGTTTCATGATCGTTGCGCACGCGGCAGGCGAGATAGGCATTCAGCGCCCGGCCGCGCAACAGCGGCGCATGGCCATCGATGTGACCCGACTGGAACAGGGCGAGCTTGTCGAGCACGACGGGGTCCTTGGCGAGCAGGCCGGGGAAGTTCATCATCTCGGCGAGGCCGATGACCTGACCTTCGGCGCGGTAGGGGGCGAGATCGGCGGCGTCCATCCGGGCGCCGGCGGTTTCCAGCATCGTCGCGGGGACGCAGGACGAGAGTTGCACCCGCAAATCCATGACCATGCGGGAGGCGCAGTCGAGCATATAGTCGAGGCCGCCGGTGCCGAGCACGTTGCAGATTTCATGCGGATCGCAGACCGCCGTGGTGGTGCCGCGCGGCAGAACGCAGGCTTCGAATTCCATCGGCGTGACCAGCGATGATTCGCAATGGACATGGGTGTCGATGAAGCCTGGCACCGCGATGCGCCCCGCCGCCGCGATGACGCGCCGCCCCTGGTAGCCGGCTCCGATGCCGACGATGCGGTCACCACAGATCGCGATGTCGGTGCGTGTCCTTGTGCCGGTGACCAGGTTGAACACATCGGCGTCGCGGATCACCAGATCGGCCGGGGTGGTGCCTAACGCCTGATCGATACAGGCTTCGAGAAATTCATTCATAAGGGATGGTTCAGACAGTCCGGCCCGATGTCAAGCGCAATCGGCGCGGGCGAGCGGCGACGGGCGCGTTGCTTGGAGGGTGGCGTGATCTGCGATAGAGCGGGTGAGCCATCGGCGGTCGTTGCCATGCGCGGCGCACGGCACGGAACAGGAGTGAAACACGGTATGCGTGCCCTGATCGTTGAGCGCAAAGGCGTTCTTTCCCTTCGCGATATCGACCTGCCGCAGACGCTGGGACCCGGCGACGTTCGCATTGCCATCGATACCGTCGGCATCTGCGCCAGCGATGTTCATTACTACACCCACGGCCGGATCGGCCCCTATGTGGTCGATGCGCCCATGGTGCTGGGCCACGAGGCGGCGGGCGTTGTGACCGCCATCGGCACGGCGGTTCATGATCTGGCGCCGGGTGATCGGGTCTGCATGGAGCCGGGCGTGCCCGATCCCCAATCGCGGGCGGCCAGGCTCGGGATTTATAACGTCGATCCCGCGGTGCGGTTTTGGGCGACCCCGCCGGTGCATGGTGTGCTGACCGCCTCGGTCGTGCATCCCGCCGCCTATACCTACAAACTCCCCGACAATGTGAGCTTCGCCGAGGGCGCGATGATCGAGCCGTTTGCGATCGGCATGCAGGCGGCGACGCGCGCGCGCATCGTCCCCGGCGATGTCGGCGCGGTGATCGGCGCGGGCACCATCGGCATCATGATCGCGCTCGCCGCCCTTGCCGGCGGCTGCTCACGCGTGATGATCGCCGATTTCAGCGCCGAGAAACTGGCCATCGCCGGCCAGTATGAGGGCATCGTGCCGGTTGCGATCGGGACCACGCGATTCAGCGACGCCATTGCCGCGGCGACCGGCGGCTGGGGGGCCGATGTCGTGTTCGAGGCCAGCGGCAGCGCCCGGGCGTTCGATGATATTTTCAGCCTGGTTCGGCCGGGCGGTGCGATCGTTCTGGTTGGGTTGCCGGTGGAGACGGTGCGGCTGTCGGTGCCGGAGGCGATCGCGAAGGAGGTTCGGATCGAGACGGTGTTCCGCTATGCCAATGTCTATGACCGGGCGCTGGCGCTGGTCGCGTCGGGCAAGGTTGATTTGAAGCCTCTGGTGAGCGCGACCTTCGGCTTCGAAGACTCGATCGCGGCCTTCGAACGCGCTGCCGCCGGGCACCCTACCGATATCAAACTGCAGATCCGCGTCGGGGGGTAAACCCCCGACCATCGTATTCGGGGG
>NZ_JBMFGY010000044.1:19826-24663 GCF_049977125.1 Acidiphilium sp.
TATCAAACTGCAGATCCGCGTCGGGGGGTAAACCCCCGACCATCGTATTCGGGGGGTAAACCCCCGACCATCGTATTCGGGGGTTAATCCCCGACCATCGTATTCGGGGGGTAAACCCCCGACCCTCGTTTTCGGGGGGTAAACCCCCGAAACGGATATGCGGGAGGGGTTAGACCCCGACCATCACATCGGAGGCCTTGATCACCGCGATGGCATCGCCACCCGGTTGCAGCGCCAGATCATCGATCGCCTCGTTGGTGATCGAGGCCATGATGATGACGCCGTTGCCGATGTCGATCCTGACGTGGCCGGTGGTCTGACCCTTTTCGACACTGACGAGTTTGCCCTTGATCTGGTTGCGCGCGCTGAGCTTCATGAGATTTGACCCTTTGTGAAAACGATATTGTCAAATTGATATATCGATGATCACAGCGGCGGGCAATGTCACGATGCCGACAATCGGTGGCGCACCGCATCGACCAGCGACGCGACGGGGCGGCTGGATGGTAACCGCAAAACCGGGGCGCGTTGATTGGCGAGCCAGTTTTCGTGCAACAGCAGGCTACGGTGGGCGAGACCGCCCTGATCGTAGGAGGCGGCCCATGCGAGAAAGTTGGTGTAGATGCCGGCCATGTCACCGCCCGGCTCGATCCGCGCGCCATATCGTTGGGCTTCCCGCCGGCGGAGACGCGCGAGGCGCTCCGCCGGTTCGATCTGAAGAAAGACGATCAGGCGGTAGAGCGGCGCAATCTCATCGGCCCAAGGCACCGCCGAACCTGAGAAGACCCAGTGGCCTGACGCCGGCAGTTGTTGATGCAGCAGACGCGCACGGTCCTCGGCGCTGCGACGGGTGGTGAAGGGGGGATCGGTCGGGACCCAGTAAAGATCGTCGGAGTCGATATGAGACAGCTCCAAGGCACCGGCCAGAGCGGCTCCGAGGGTCGTGGTGCCCGAGCCGGACGCGCCGAGGACATGGATCCGGAGCGTCATGGATCACGCGGTACCAACGCGCGGCGGATCTGGGGGTGCTGAGTCATGCATCAGCGCACTTGTTTCGGGCTTGGCATCAGTTGAGAAGGAGGTTGGAGAAGCAAGCACCTCTTTTTTTGAAAAAAAAGAAGCAAAAAAACTTTTGTTATTCTGATCCATACTGGCGAAACGCCCGCGAATCAGATTAAAAAAGTTTTTTGCTTCTTTTTTACAAAAAAGAAGTACTTCCTTACTTCGCCTCAGACCGAGTAATACATCTCAAACTCGACCGGATGCGGCGTGTGTTCGAACCGGTACACTTCCGACCATTTCAGCTCGATATAGCTTTCGATCTGTTCCTTGCTGAACACGTCGCCGGCCAGCAGGAAGTCATGATCGGCGGCGAGGGCGCCGAGGGCTTCGCGTAGCGAACCGCAGACCGTCGGGATGCCTTTGAGTTCTTCCGGCGGCAGGTCGTAGAGGTCCTTGTCCATCGGGTCGCCCGGATGGATTTTGTTCTTGATGCCGTCGAGCCCGGCCATCGCGATCGCGGAATAGGCGAGGTAGGGGTTGGCCGAGGCGTCCGGGAAGCGGACTTCGACGCGTTTGGCTTTGGGGTTGGTGGTGTAGGGGATTCGGCACGAGGCGGAGCGGTTGCGCGCGGAATAGGCGAGCAGGACCGGGGCTTCGAAGCCGGGGATCAGGCGTTTGTAGCTGTTGGTGCTGGGGTTGGTGAACGCGTTGATCGCCTTGGCGTGTTTGATGATGCCGCCGATGAAATAGAGGCACATTTCGGAGAGATCGGCGTAGCCGTTGCCGGCGAACAGGGGTTTGCCGTTCTTCCAGATCGACTGGTGGGTGTGCATGCCGGAGCCGTTGTCGCCATAGATCGGCTTGGGCATGAAGGTGGCGGTTTTGCCGTAGGAATGGGCGACGTTGTGGACGCAGTATTTGTAGATCTGCATCTGGTCGGCCATTTTAGTCAGCGAGCCGAACCGCGTGCCGAGTTCGTGCTGGGATTGCGCGACCTCGTGATGGTGCTTTTCGATCGGCAGGCCCATTTCGCCCATGGTCGCGAGCATTTCGGCGCGCAGGTCGCTTTCGGAATCGACCGGCGGGACCGGGAAATAACCGCCCTTGATGCCGGGGCGATGGCCCATGTTGCCTTCGGGATAGTCCTTGAGCGACGCGCCGGGGCCTTCCATGCTGTCGATCTGGTACATGCCGAAATTGCCGCCGGTGCCGAATTTTACTGAATCGAAGACGAAGAATTCGGCTTCGGCGCCGACCACGATGGTATCGCCGATGCCGGTTGATTTCAGATAGGCCTCGACGCGCTTGGCGGTGCCGCGTGGGTCGCGCGCATAGCCCATGCCGGTCGAGGGTTCGATGATGTCGCAGAACAGGATCATGCTCGGCTTGGCCGAGAACGGGTCCATCACGGCGGTTTCGGCATCGGGCATCAGGATCATGTCGGATTCGTTGATCGCCTTCCAGCCGGCGATCGAGGAGCCATCGAACATGATGCCGTCGCGGAAGGCGTCTTCATCCATCGTCGAGATATGCTGGGACGTGTGTTGCCACTTGCCCCTGGGATCGGTGAACCGAAGGTCGATGAAATCGGCCCCGTTTTCCTTCATCATCGCAATTGCTTTTGCTACTGCATCGCCGCTACCGGCCGGCTTCTTCGCCATCTTGGTCCTCACTGCTGGTCAGATCGACGCCGCAGGATGCGGCGCCGTTTCGGTTGTCATCAAATCGCGGCTTCGCCCTTTTCGCCGGTGCGAATACGAATGACATCTTCAATGCTGGAGACGAAAATCTTGCCGTCGCCGATCCGGCCGGTGCGCGCGGCATTGGTAATGGCCTCGATGGCCCGCTCAGCCACGCTATCCTCGCAGATCACTTCGATCTTCACCTTCGGCAGGAAATCGACCACGTATTCGGCGCCGCGATATAATTCGGTGTGGCCTTTCTGCCGACCGAACCCTTTCGCTTCCAGCACAGTGATGCCCTGAAGCCCCACCTCGTGCAAGGCTTCCTTCACCTCGTCCAGCTTGAACGGCTTGATAATCGCTTCGATTTTTTTCATCCGGTTCACGCCCGATCCAAGACGGGCACCCTCCTTGTTGCTGGTTTATCTCGGCGGGCAAATGCACGCACCGGCATCGACCCGCCGGCACACTCGTGATGCATATGCCGTGCCAACACTGCCCCGCGTCCGGGATCGCTGCGTTGCTCACGGAATCGGCACAAATACTGCCTAATACGCGGGCAATTCATGCCCATTTTCCGAACGGCGCGACCCAAACCCCTTGCCCTTCCGTCATGCCGCGCGATACTTGCGCTACTTCGCCGCTCATTGCACGCCCCAGGGAGCTTCACCGTGAAATCGCCCAATTATTTGCTCGACGCGACCGGCACCACAATTTTCACGGTCATGTCCGCTTTGGCCGCCGCCCACGGCGCCATCAATCTCGGTCAGGGCTTTCCCGATACCGATGGCCCGGCCGACGTGATCGAGGCCGCCGCCGCTGCCTTGAAGGATGGCCGTAATCAATATCCGCCGCTGACCGGGGTTCCGGAACTCCGCGAGGCGGTGGCCGCCGCCAACCGGCGATTCTATGGCATCGAGGTCGATCCCAACACCGAGGTCGTGGTCACCTCCGGCGCGACCGAAGCCATCACCGCGTGCCTGATGGCCCTGCTCAACCCCGGCGACGAAGCCGTTCTGATCGAGCCGCTCTTTGATACCTATCTGCCGGTGGTCAAAATGCTCGGTGCCACCGCCAGACTCGTCCGCCTCACCCCGCCGGACTGGGAATTGCCACGCGCCGAACTCGCGGCTGCTTTCGGTGCGAAGACCAAACTGCTGCTGCTGAATTCGCCGATGAACCCGACCGGCAAAGTGTTCAGCGCCGATGATCTGGACTTCATCGCCGATCTCCTGACGCGGCACGATGCCTATGCAATCTGCGACGAAGTGTATGAACACCTGATTTTCGACGGGCTGAAACATATTCCGTTGATGAGCCTGCCCGGCATGCGGCAGCGTTGCGTGCGGATTGGCAGTGCCGGCAAAACCTTCAGCCTCACCGGGTGGAAAGTCGGCTATGTCACCGCACCGGCGGGCCTCGCCACGCTCATCGCGCGGGCCCATCAGAACCTGACCTTCACCACCCCGCCCAATCTGCAGCGCGCCGTTGCCGTCGGCCTCGCCAAGGCGGATGATTATTTCGCGGCCCTGGGCATCGATCTTGCGGCGAAACGCGACATCCTTGCCGCGGGTCTGCGCGACATCGGTTTCATCGTGTTGCCGAGTTCGGGCTCCTATTTCATCACGGCCGATTTCACGCCGTTGAATTTCGAGGGTGACGATGTCGCCTTTTGCCGCCACATCACTGAGCATGCCGGGGTCGCCGCTATTCCGGTTTCCGCCTTCTATCCGTCGGACGCGCCGACCCACTACGCCCGCTTTGCCTTCTGCAAGCGCGATACCGTCCTGCGCGAGGCGATCGGCCGGCTGCGTACGCATTTCACCGGGCGTCGGGCGGCGGAGTAGGGAGGGCGGTCGAACCGCCGCCACGAGGCAACACACCATGAGGCAATACATGAGTGTGGCCATCGCGCGCCTCGGGCGCGAACCCCAGGGCGACCCAGAAGGCGCTGGCCGCGGCGTCGCCGGCGTGGACCGTGACGATCGCACCGTGCGGCACCGCCGCCATCAGCTGCGTCACCAGCGCCCGACCCACTCCGGTGCGGCGAAATAGCGGGCGGACATAGAACCGGCGCATGCGGAACGCCCGGGGAGCGATCGGGTCACGCGTGATGCCGCCGATCCCGGCCAGATCGCCGCCGCTGACCCCCG
>NZ_JBMFGY010000045.1:0-24345 GCF_049977125.1 Acidiphilium sp.
GTGTTCGCGACCTGCCCGCGGCCGCGCCATATCGTCAAGCCGCTGCTCACCGCGCGCGGGGCTGCCGCCGAGCTGCGCGAGATCGGCAATCGTGGCCTGCGGATGGGATTGTTGTTCGGCCCCGAGCGCGCCGGGCTCGACAATGACGACATCGCCCATGCCGACAGCCTGATCCGCTATCCGCTCAACCCGGATTTCATGTCGCTCAACCTCGCCCAGGCGGTAATGGTGATGGCGCATGAATGGTGGATGGCGCGCGACGAAACCCCCGCGCGCGACATGATTACCCATAAAACCCATGTCGCGACCAAGGGCGAGCTGGAGAATTTTCTCACCCATCTGATCGCCGAATGCGATGCCTCGGGCTTTTTGCGCAACGCGCCGAAACGACCCGGCATGGTGCGCAACCTGCGGCATTTTTTTCAGCGCGGCGAAGTGACCGAACAGGAATTGCGCACCCTGCACGGCGTGATCACCGAACTCGCCCATAGCCGCCATCAACCACCACCGGAGACCGACCATGCCGAGTGATGCCACGAGCGATCGGGCCGCCCATTGGAACGCCGCCTACACGCGCAATCCACCCGACCGGGTGAGTTGGTTCGAAGCCGAACCCGTCCCCTCGCTGGACCTCATCGAAAGCTGCGGGCTTTCAACGGACGCCCCGATCATTGATATCGGCGGTGGCGCCTCGCGCCTGACCGCGTCATTGCACACAAGCGGCCATCGTGATCTTTCGATTCTCGACATCGCCCAAACGGCACTCGATGAAGCCGCCCATACCCTGCCCGCGACCGTCGCGCTGATCCAGGCTGATATCACCACCTGGCGAGCGGACCGGCACTATGCGCTCTGGCATGATCGCGCGGTGTTCCATTTCCTGACCGAAGCGCAGGACCGCGCGGCCTATCTCGCCACCCTGCGAAGCGCCGTGATGCCCCACGGACATGTGATTATCGCAACCTTTGCGCTGGACGGGCCGGAACGTTGCAGCGGCTTGCCGGTGGTACGTTACGACGCAAACCGAATAGCAGAACTGCTGGCGCCGGACTTCACCCTGCGCGCGGAACGCGCCCATACCCATCACACGCCCGGCGGCACCGCGCAGCGCTTTACCTATGCCCATCTGCAACGAACCGGGACAGGCTGAACAACACCACCAACGGGGAAACACGATGCCAAGAATGGACCATGACAGTCTCGGCCCGATCGAAGTACCGGACGATGTCTATTGGGGGGCCTCGACCGCCCGCGCCTTGCGCAATTTTCCGATTTCAGAACAGACCATCGGCCAGCACCACCATCTGCTGGTCGCCTTCGCCATGGTGAAAACCGCGGCCGCCCGCGCCAACGCCCGCCTCGGCAAGCTCGATCCCGCGATTGCCGAAGCGATCGACAAGGCCGCCCGCGAAATCATCGATGGAAAATGGCACGACCAGTTTCCGGTCGATGTCATCCAGGGCGGGGCAGGAACCTCGACCAACATGAACATGAACGAGGTGCTGGCCAACCGGGCCTCGGAACTGCTCGGTGGCGTGCGCGGCGATTTCCGGGTCCACCCGAACGATCACGTCAATATGTCGCAATCGACCAACGATACCTACCCCACGGCGGTCCGGCTTGCGGTATTGCTTGGCAAGGACGCGCTGAGCTCCCGGCTCGATCAGCTGGCGACCTCGTTTGAGCGCAAAGCCGTTGAATTCGCCGAGGTGGTCAAACTGGGCCGCACCGAGATGCAGGACGCGGTGCCGATGACACTGGGTCAGGAGTTCGGCGCGTTTGCCAGCACGATCCGCGAGGATGTTCTGCGGCTCGACGAGGCGGCGAAGCTGCTTACGGAAATCAATCTCGGCGGCACCGCGATCGGCACCCGGATCAATGCCGATCCGGCTTATGGTCCCTTCGCGATTTCGTCGCTCTCGCATCTCAGCGGCATCGCTTTCGTGCAATCGTCGAATTTGCTCGAAGCCAGCTGGGACATGGGGGCGTTTGTCATGTTTTCCGCCGTGCTCAAACGAATTGCGACCAAACTCTCCAAAATCGCCAACGATCTGCGTCTGCTCTCCTCCGGCCCGCGCGGTGGTTTCGGTGAGATCAGCCTGCCCGCGCTGCAACCGGGCTCCTCGATCATGCCGGGCAAGGTCAATCCGGTGATCCCGGAAATGATCTCGCTGGTTTGTTATCAGGTGGTGGGCCACGATGTCGCCATCACGATGGCGGCCGAGGCCGGGCAGTTGCAGTTGAACGCATTCGAACCGCTGATCGCGCATAATACGCTCAATGCAATGAAACTGATCCGCAACGCGGTCGGGGTGTTCGCGACCCTCTGCGTCGATGGTATTCAGGCCAATCCGGCAAATTGTCTGAGGCATCTCGAAGCCAGCACCGCGACGATCACCGCTTTGGTCCCCTATATCGGGTATGAACGCGCCACCGCGCTGGCCAAGCAGGCGCTCGCCAGCGGACGCACCGTGCGGGAACTGGCCGCGGAGGCGATGCCCGACGCCGATCTCGGCGCCATCCTCGATGCGCGGAACCTGGTCGGCGAGACGTTGCGATAGCAAGGGTCGACGGTGTGAAGCCACTCGCGGTTCTTTGCAAATTCTACAACGAACCGGATTATCTGCCGCTCTGGCGCGATCATTATGCCCGCCAGGTCGGGATCGACAATTGCTACCTCCTCGATCACGGCAGCAACGACGGCTCTGAACGACTGACGGGCGGCGCCCACGTGATCCGCCTGCCGCGCTCGGCGCAGGATGACAATCATCATCTCGCGCTGATCCGGCAATCGGCGCGGGAGTTGCTGAAGCGATACCGCTATGTGCTCCATGTCGATAGTGACGAATTCGTGGTTTGCGACCCGCACCGCGCGCCTGACCTCGCCGCCTATGCCGCTCAGGCGCGGCATGAATTGATTACCGCGATCGGCCTGCAGGTGCAGCATGTGGCCGATCGGGAGGCGCCGCTTTGCCGTGACGAACCGGTGCTGGCGCAGCGCGGCCACGTCTGGTTCAGTGCTGCGATGTGCAAACCGGCATTAACCAGTGGCCCGCTCGACTGGTCCCCGGGGTTTCACTGCATGGCACAGCCAATTGTGTTCGACGATCTCTACCTGTTTCATCTGCGTCATTTCGATCGCGACATCGGCTTCCGCCGGCTGCAACGCTCCCGCGCGCAGCCGTGGTCGCATCCCGAGCAGGCGGCGCATCAACGCCTCTCCGATGTGGCATGGCGCGAGCAGCAGGATGGTTTTGGCGCCGTCCAACGGCTGAGCGACATTCCGGCCGAAGCCGCGACACCTGCGGTGCGCATGCTGATGGACGCGGTGATCGCCAGCCGCGCCGGCCGTGAGAGTTGTTCGTACCGGATCGATCTGGGCCTGCGCAGCGAGCAGCTTTGGCGGATTCCAGACCGGTTCCGCGCGATTTTTTGATCGGTCGATTTCCTGTTATCAATGCCGCGATGGCCGTAACACCCGATCCGCCCGCGCGCCGGCTGCCGCTCTACGAGCGGGTCAAGCGCGACATCGCTGCCCGCGTCGCCGCTGGCGATTGGAACAGCGGCGCGCGACTGCCCTCGGAACATGAACTGACCGCCTCCTTTGGTGTCTCGCGCATGACGGTGCATCGTGCGCTGCGCGAATTATCGGCGGAGGGGATTGTTTCGCGCATCCAGGGTGTCGGCACGTTTGCCGCTGAACGAAGGCCGCGCCAGGAGTTTTTGCGGATCCATGACATTGCGGAAGACATCACCGCGCGCGGCCATCGCCATCGCATGCAATTGCTGGCGCAGGATGCGGTGCGGGCGACGCCGGCGCAGGCGCTGGGGTTTCAACTCCGTCCGGGTGCGAGGATTTTCCACTCCACCGTGCTGCATTTCGAGGACGATCTGCCGGTGCAATGGGAGGATCGTTTCATCTCGCCTCGCTTCGCCCCTGATTATTTGCAGGCTGATCTGGAGCGTGAAACCACAGCGCGTTATCTGATGCGCCTCGGCCCTGCCACCGAAATTGAACACACCGCTTTCGCGGTAACACCGCCTGCTGCGGTTCGCGCTTTGCTCGCACTCGGCGAAGCCGAGGATGCCGCCTGCCTGGTGCTGCTGCGCCGAACCTGGAGCAACGGCATCCCCGCGACGCAGAGTGAGTTCATCTACCCCGGCACCCGCTACAGCCTTGGCAGCCGGTCGAACCATCCGCCCGTCAGTTGAGAAACGGCAGATCGAGTCCGTGGCGGCGCGCGCAATCGATCGCGCTGTCGTAGCCGGCATCGGCATGGCGCATCACGCCGGTGGCCGGGTCGTTCCACAGCACGCGGGCGATTCGCTGCGCGGCGGCAGCGGTGCCGTCAGCCACGATCACCATGCCGGCGTGCTGCGAATACCCCATGCCGACACCGCCACCATGATGCAGCGACACCCAGGTGGCACCGGAGGCGCAGTTCAGCAGCGCGTTCAGCAAAGGCCAGTCTGAGACGGCGTCCGATCCATCGCGCATCGCTTCGGTTTCGCGATTGGGGCTGGCGACCGAGCCGGAATCGAGATGATCCCGCCCGATCACCACCGGTGCGGACAATTCGCCCGAGGCGACCATCTCGTTGAACGCGAGACCGAGCCGATGCCGATCTCCCAGCCCCACCCAGCAGATTCTGGCGGGCAGGCCCTGGAACGCGATGCGCTCGCGCGCCAGATCGAGCCAGTGATGCAGATGCGGATTGTCGGGGATCAGTTCCTTCACCTTGGCATCGGTGCGGTAGATATCCTCGGGATTGCCCGACAGTGCGGCCCAGCGAAACGGGCCGATGCCGCGGCAGAACAGCGGGCGGATATAGGCCGGCACGAAACCGGGAAAGTCGAACGCGTCGGTCACACCGACATCTTTCGCCATCGCGCGGATGTTGTTGCCATAGTCGAGCACCGGAATCCCCAGGCGCCAGAACCCCAGCATGGCGCGCACCTGATCCGCCATCGAGCGTTTGGCGGCGGCGGTGACGCCGGCCGGATCGCTCACGCGCCGATCCTCCCACTCGCCGAGGCTCCAGCCCGCCGGCAGGTAGCCGTTGACCGGATCATGCGCCGAGGTTTGATCCGTCACCATGTCCGGGCGAATGCCGCGCGCCAGAATTTCAGGGAAAATCTCGGCGGCGTTGCCGAGCAGCCCGATCGAGATCGGTTTGCCGCTGATGCGTGCGTGCTCCAGCATCGCCATCGCTTCGTCGAGCGTTTTGGCCTGGGCATCGAGGTAGCGGGTGCGTAGCCGCATATCGATGCGCGAGGCGGAGCATTCCACCGCCAGCATCGAAGCGCCCGCCATGGTCGCGGCCAAAGGCTGCGCGCCGCCCATGCCGCCGAGCCCGCCGGTCAGAATCCACCGCCCCGCAAGATCGCCGTTGTAATGCTGCCGCCCGGCTTCGACGAAGGTTTCATAGGTGCCCTGCACGATGCCCTGCGAGCCGATGTAGATCCACGATCCCGCCGTCATCTGGCCGTACATCATCAGCCCCTTGCGATCGAGTTCGTTGAAATGCTCCCAATTCGCCCAGTGCGGCACCAGGTTGGAATTGGCGATCAGCACGCGCGGCGCATCGGCATGGGTTTCGAACACGCCAACCGGCTTGCCTGACTGCACTAACAAGGTCTGGTTTGATTCGAGATTGCGCAGCGACGCCAGAATTCGGTCGTAGCTTTCCCAGTCGCGCGCGGCCCGGCCGATGCCGCCATAGACGATCAACTCCTCCGGCCGCTCGGCGACATCGGGGTCGAGATTGTTCATCAGCATGCGCAGCGGCGCTTCGGTCAGCCAGGATTTAGCACTCAGCGCGGTGCCGTGCGGCGCGCGGATCACGCGGGCATTATCAAGGCGGGTTGGCATGGCGGCACTCCGTTAGGATGACAAATTGTGATGAAGGCAGGCATCGAACAGGTTACGCAGCAGCGCGCGGATCGGCGCGGCGCGTGCGGCGTCGTAGGCGGTCGGCCAGGTCTCGGGTGTGATCGGGCCGGTCGGTTCGTCGATATAGCCACGACAGGCAAGCTCGAGTTGGACGGCGTGAATGCCACCGGCGGGATTGCCGTAATGCCGCGTGATATAGCCACCTTTGAAGCGCCCGTTGGTGATGTGGCTGAACCCGCTCGCGCCACAGCGCGCGGCGAGCGCTGCCAGCAGGTCGGGTGATGCCGAGGCGCCGTCGTTCGTGCCCAGATTGCACACCGGCAGCACGCCATCGAACAGGCGCGGGATGATGGAGCGGATTGAATGGGCATCGAACAATACGATGGCGTCATGCATCGCGCGGAGACGGGTGATTTCGCGGTGCAGGGCCGCATGATAGGGGGCGAACCAGATCGCGCGCCGTTGCGCGATCTCCGCCGCATCCGGCGCGGCGCCCGGATGGTACAGCGGCCTGCCATCGAAATCCTCGGTCGGGCACAGGCCGGTGGTCGCCATGCCGGGATAGAGCGACACCCCGCTCGGATCGCGATTGACATCGATCACGCTGCGCGAGATCGCGGTACGGATGATGGTGACATCGAGGCTTTCGACAAAATCGTACAGCTGCGGCAACCACCAATCGGCATCCGCCTGCGCCTGCCAGCGCGAGACGTAGCGGTCCGCCAGTGCGGCCGGGATGTCGATCCCCGCATGCGGGATGCTGAGGATCAAACGCGCATTGCCGGGGCGGATCGTCAGGAATGCGGGATCGTTCATGCGAAATCGCGCTCCAGCTCAGGCAGATCGGCGCAGTCGACCACTTGCGTCAGTTCATTCCCGACAACCAAGGCGCGCGCCGCGGCAATGTCGGGTGCCAGTAATCGGTCATCGCCGAGCATCGGCACGGTGGCGCGCAGCAGCCCATGCGCGCGCCCGAGTGCCGCGTTCGTGTGCAGCGGTGCCAGACAGTCGAGCGCCTGACAGGCGACCAGATATTCGATGCCGAGGACCGAGGCGAGGTTACCCGCCATCCGCAGGCTGCGCAGCGCGCCATGCGTCGCCATCGACACATGATCTTCCTGATTTGCCGAGGTTGGAATCGAATCGACGCTGGCGGGATGTGCGAGCATCCGGTTTTCCGATACCAGCGCGGCGGCGGTGACATGCGCGATCATATAGCCCGAATTCAACCCCGGCTTCTGGGTCAGAAACGCCGGCAGGCCGGAATGGGCGGGGTCGACCAGCATGGCGATCCGACGCTCCGCGATCGAGCCGGCTTCCGCGATCGCCAGTGCTAACAAATCGGCGGCGAACGCCACCGGTTCGGCGTGAAAATTGCCGCCCGAAATCACTTCGTTCTCGGCCGTGAATACCAGAGGGTTGTCGGACACGCCGTTGGCTTCGATCGTGAGTGTACGCTTCACCTGCGCGAGCAGATCGAACACCGCGCCCATCACCTGTGGCTGGCAGCGCAGGCAATATGGGTCCTGCACACGCGGGTCGCCGATCCGGTGCGATTCGCGGATCGGGCTTGCCGCCATCAGACTGCGTAACGCTCGTGCAACCGCGATTTGCCCGGTGTGGCCGCGCAATTTGTGAATCCGCTCATCGAAGGGCGCGTCGGACCCGCGCGCCGCATCCGTGCTCAGCGCGCCGGTGATCAGCGCCGCGCGGCACAGATCATCCGCCTCGAACAGAGCGACCATGGCGATCGCGGTCGAGACCTGCGTGCCGTTGAGCAGCGCGAGACCTTCCTTAGGGCCGAGCGTGACCGGTGCCAGCCCGGCCTCGGCCAGAGCCTGTGCCGCCGGCTTGCGCATACCCGCCACCAGCACATCGCCGATCCCTAACAATCCGCACGTGAGATGCGCGAGCGGCGCCAGATCGCCGGAGGCGCCGACCGATCCCTGCGCCGGAATGATTGGCATGATGTCATGCGCGACAAGTGCTGACAGGGCATCGAGCGTCGACGGCCGGATACCGGAAGCGCCGTGCGCCAGGCTGGCGATTTTCAAAATCAGGATCAGACGAACCAGTTTCGCCGGCAAAGGATCGCCGACACCGGCGGCGTGGGAGAGCACCAGGTTGCGCTGCAAGGTCGCGAGATCGGCGCGGTCGATCCGCGTCGAGGCGAGCAAGCCGAAGCCGGTGTTGATGCCATAGACAGCATCATTCTTGTCAACGATGCCAGCGACCACCGCGGCACTCGCGGCAACACCTTCCCGGCACGCAGGGTCGAGCGTGAAATCCGCCCCGTCATACAGCGCGCGCCAATCCGCGTAGCGCATCGCGCCGGGCGTCAGTATCATCATAAGTCATTGCCTTTCAGAATGCGGCGGTACAGCGGCGCCGGGCCGATCCAGGCCAGCACCTCCGCCAGCGAGTTGACCGACCAGATTGCAAGGTCGCAGGATTTGCCTTCAACGATCGAACCGGTGTCGCTGGCGATCCCGAGCGCCCTGGCCGCGTTGATGGTGATGCCGCGCCACGCCTCATCGAAGGTCAGGCCGAAGAGGACGCAGGCCATATGGGCCGAAAGGCGCAGCGACATGATCGGCGACGTGCCGGGATTGCAATCGGTTCCCACCGCGATCGCACAACCCGCGCGGCGCATCGCGGCGACCGGCGGCGCCGTGGGTTCGCGCAGCACATAATACGCACCCGGCAGCACCACGGCCACGGTGCCGCGCGCCGCCATCGCCGCGATGCCCGATTCCGATGCGTATTCCAGATGATCCGCCGAGATCGCGCCGTAGCGCGCGGCCAGCGCCGCACCGCCGCCCTCGGTGAGTTGATCCGCGTGCAGTTTCACCACCAACCCATGGGCCTTGGCGGCGATGAAGACCCGCTCGATCTCGCCCGGCGTGAAGGCGATGGATTCACAAAATCCATCGACCGCATCGGCCAGATCCTCACGCGCAATCAGGGGGATCATGTGATCGCAGACCAGATCGAGATAATCCGCCCGTGCCCGATCCGGCGGCATCGCATGCGCACCGAGATAGGTGGCCGCCACCCGCATCCGTCCGGTCGCACCCAGCGCGCGGGCGGTTCGCAGCGCGGATAATTCAGTGTCGATATCGAGACCATAGCCGGATTTGATCTCGATTGTCGTGACACCCTCCGCCTCCCAGGCCGCAAGCCGGTGCAGGGCGGACTGGTACAGCGCGGCCGGGTCAGCCGCACGGGTCGCGCGCATGCTGGCAAGGATGCCGCCGCCCGCGCGCGCGATATCGGCATAGGATTCACCGGCGAGGCGGCGGGCGAATTCATCGGAGCGGTCGCCCGCGAAAACCAGATGGGTATGGCAATCGATCAAGCCCGGTGTGATCCAGCGGCCACCGCAATCGATGGTTTCCGCCGCGGTGAGATCGCGCATCGCCGCGCGCGCCCCGCACCAGACGATCCGACCGTTCATCGCCGCAATCGCGCCGTCGTGAATGACGCCCAGCCCCGCTGCTTCGGCCGGGCACGTCGCGATATTGGCGTGGGTCCAGAGGCGGTCGCAGTGCAAAACTTTGCTCCTGACAAGATCGAACAAGTTGTATATACAACTGGTTCGGATTTCGGTTCAAGCCTGATTGTGGAGCAAAACGATGGCACGGAGTTTGTGGTTCGCCTGGGCCTGGCTGGCGGAGGGCTGGCAGAAGGATGTCGCCCTCACGATCGATCAGGCCGGCATCATCACCGCAGTCGCCACCGGGGCAGGGCAGGGCGATTGCGACATCGTACCCGGCATTGCGATGCCAGGCCTCGCCAATCTGCACAGCCACGGGTTTCAGCGCGCGATGGCCGGCCTCGCCGAGCGCGGCAACCGGCCGGGCGAGGATTTCTGGTCATGGCGGCACGTGATGTACCAGGTGGTCAATGCGCTCGACCCCGATGCGATCGAAGCTGTGACCGCGATGGCCTATGTCGAAATGCTGCAAGCGGGGTTCACCACGGTCGGTGAATTCCACTACGTGCATCACGACCCGACCGGCGCGCCCTACGCGGCGCGGGCCGAACTGGCCGAACGGATCATTGCTGCCGCGCAGCACACGGGCATCGGGCTCACCCTGCTGCCCTGTCTGTACAGCGCCGGCGGCATCGGTCGTGCCGCCGAACCGGGGCAACGGCGCTTCATCAACGATATCGATGCGTTCCTAAGGTTGCACGATGACACGGCAAATATCCTGCGCGCCGCCATGCCGAACGCCGTGCTCGGCGTCGCCCCCCACTCGCTGCGCGCGGCACGACCGGCGGATATCGAAACGATCGGACGCATGGTCCCGACCGGGCCGATCCACATCCATGCCGCCGAACAGCGGATCGAGGTCGATGACTGCATCACGGCACTCGGCGCCACGCCGGTCGCCTGGCTGCTCGACCATGCCGGCATCGATCGGCGCTGGTGCCTGATCCATGCGACGCACATGACGCCGGACGAAACCAGCCGCCTCGCCGCCAGCGGCGCGGTTGCCGGACTGTGTCCATTAACCGAGGCCGATCTGGGCGATGGCATTTTCGCCGGACCCGCATTTCTACAGGCCGGCGGGCGGTTCGGCATCGGCAGCGATTCGCTGATCCGGATCGATGCTGCCGAGGAACTCCGCCAGTTCGATACGTCCCAGCGCCTACGCGATCAGCGCCGGATGGTGCTCAGCCCGCATGGCTCCGCTGGAGAAACCTTGCTGCGCGGCGCCCTCGCCGGCGGCGCCCAGGCAACCGCCCAGCCGATCGGCGCGCTTGCACCGGGCCAGCGCGCCGATATCGTGGTGCTCGATCATATTGGGACCGATCTGGCGGCGCTGCCGCCGGCGCGCTGGCTCGATCACTTTATTTTCGTCGGCGGCACGCGGCTGATCGATCGGGTTTATGGCGGGGGCAGGCTCATGGTGGAGAAAGGTCGCCACCGGGCGCAGGCGAGTGTGGCGTCACGGTTCCGCGCCGTGTTACGACGGTTGGTCGATGATCTGCCGGGTTGAGATTATGCGAGCAAGGCGTGAACCGCGGCGGCGCCGCTTGCAGCCAGAGCGGCCTCCGCCAGGTTGACGCACAACCGGGAGTCGGTGGCGCGAACCTGGCGTTTGATTCGCAACACCGCCCCGCCATGCATCGAAAGCTGCCGCAACCCGAGGCCGATCAGCAGCGGCACGGTGCTGGTGCGGCTGGCCAATTCGCCGCACAGGGAAACCGGAATTCCGGCCACGCGCGCCGCCGCGATCGTCATCGCGATCAGGCGCAGCACCGCGGGGTCGAGCGGATCGTACAGCGCGTGGGTGCTGGCCACCGCGCGATCAACCGCGAGCGTGTACATCGTCAGGTCATTGGTGCCGATTGCGAAAAATGCCGCCTCGCGCGCCAATATGGCTGCGTTGAGCGCGGCTGCCGGGGTTTCGATCATCACGCCGAGCGGCGGTGCCTCACGCGGCAGCCGCACCTGTGCCGACTCCAGCCGGCGCCACACCCGGTTCATGGCGGCCCGCACCTCGATCAGTTCGGTGAGGCAACTCACCATCGGAATCATGATCCGCACCGGCCCGAACGCTGCGGCGCGCAGAATGGCGGCCAATTGATGATCGAGCAAGACGGGATATTGCAGCAATAACCGCACGCCGCGCAGACCGAGCGCCGGATTCGCTTCATGGCTGCTGGGGATCAACTCGGCACCTGAACCATCCGACTGCTTGTCGCCGCCCCAGTCGAGCAGCCGGATCGTCACCGGGTCGCCGTCCATCGCCAGCACCGCCTCGCGATAGGTGGCGAACTGGCGATCCTCGTCGGGGATCGTATCCTGGTTCATGAACAAAAATTCGGTACGCATCAGGCCGATGCCGGTAGCACCCGATTGCGCGACCATCGGCAGTTCGAACGGTAGCTCCAGATTGGCCTGTAACTCGATCGTCACGTGGTCGATCGTCTCCGAAGCCAGCCGCCGCAATCGCGCCAGGCTGTGTTGCGCGCGCGCGAAGGCCATGCGCAGCCGTGCCGCCTCATCGAGACTGGCCGGACTCGGGTTGATGATCAGCGTTCCGGCCTCACCGTCCAGGATCACGATGGCATTCTGCCGGGCGGTTGCCATCAGCCCCGCGACACCCAGGAGCGCGGGAACGCCGATCGCGCGCAGCATGACAGCGGTATGATCGTCGGCCGAGCCCTCTTCGGTGGCGATGCCGGCGAATTGTGCCGGGTTGATCAATGCGGCATCGGCCGGTCGCAGGCGTTCGACCACAAGCACGCCGCCGTGCGGCAGATCGGCGAAGCTGCGGAACGGCAGGCGGGTCAGGTTGCGCAAAAGGCGTCGGCCGATGTCGCGGATTTCATCGGCCTGCCGTGTCGCAGCGCCATCATCGGTGCTGCGCCGCGCCCCCTGAACCGCCTGGGCGTGATCCTCGGTCACGTCGATCACGGCGGTTGTTGCTGAAATCAGCCGCTCGGCGATTGCGGCGCGGATCGCGCGCATCAAGCGAGAATTGCCGAGCATATGGATATGCGCGTCGATCAGGGGCGAAATTTCGGCCTGTGCGGTCTCCGGCAATCCGGCCAGACGGGCGCTCAGCTTGCTGAGTTGCCGGCGCGACTGGGCGGCGGCCGCCTCGAATTGGTGCAGTTCGCTGGCAATATCGGTTGCCGCGATTTTCTGCCGTGCCACCGCAAGAGCGGGCTCATCGGCGAATGTGACGGGCCCGATGCCAATTCCGGCAACGATCGGCGTACCCGAAAGCCGGGACTGACGGCGTGTTCGCGGCCGCGCGGGTGGATTACTCATGACGTCTCAATACCGAAGCCGGCGATCATTGCAAAATAATGATCGATGCTACTCAGCCAGTTTCGTAGAATCCGGCGTCGATCAATTGGGCCACGGCGGCCAGCGCCTCCTTGGCATCCCACCCGTCGGCGGCGATCTCGATCACCGAACCCTGTCCGGCGCCGAGCATCATCAATCCCATGATCGACTGCGCGGAGACCGATTGCCCATCTCTTGAGATCTCGACCGATGCGCTGAATTTCTCGGCCAGGGTGACCAGCTTGGCGGCGGCGCGCGCATGCAGGCCACGCGTGTTGCGGATGACGGCCTGTTGTACCAGCCGCGTCGAGGACGGCTCGCCCTCGTCGCTCATCCGCACGCGCGGCGCGGAGAGATATTGTGCACGACCTCCGAACCGCAGGCGATATATTTCCGCCCGGCGGCCTCGGCGACATGTACGGCTTCGGTCAGGCTGTGGGTGCCGCGGATTTTGGCGAGTTTCACCAGCATCGGCAGGTTGACCCCGGCGATCACTTCAACATTGGGCCGGTTCAGCATCGACATCGAGAGGTTGCATGGTGTGCCGCCGAACATGTCGGTCAACACCACCACGCCATCGCCCGTATCGACTTCCTCGACCCGCGCGGCAATCTCCTGTCTCTGTGTCTCGATATCGGCATCCGCCTCGACCGAAACGGTCGCGACGTTGCGCTGCGGGCCGACGACATGCTCCATCGCCTCGCGCAGCGCGACGCCCAGATTACCATGGCTAACCAGGACGAGCCCGATCATGGGAACGCTCCACTCATAAAAAATCTCCGAATATCACCCGATTTTCCGGGACCGGTCGTTGCCGGCGAGGCTGGTCGCTGAACCGGGCCGGTCGGGCCGGTCGAACCCGCCTGGTCCGGCGCGGGCTCAAATCGTTGCTCATCGGCACCCCGTTGTTCTGCACGAATGGCGCTATGATCCACCTGCACCACCCATTTCTGCGACCGCAGAACGCCGGCGAGCATTTCGATCATCGTCACCGAGCGATGCCGCCCGCCGGTGCAGCCGATTGCGATCATCGCATATTTTTTACCCTCGCGGACAAATCGGGGCAGCAAAAACGCCACGAGACCGACGAGTCGTTCGCGGAACTCGGCATAATCGGGGTCCGCCTCGATATAGGCACGAACCGGCGCATCGAGCCCGGTCTGCGGACGCAGGTCGGGTATGTAATGCGGGTTGCGCAGGAACCGCGCGTCGAACACGAGATCGGCCTCGCGAGGGATACCGGCGGGAAAAGCGAACGAAACCAGCGTGATCGCGAGGCTCGGATTGGCCAGACCGGGGGCAGGGACGGCGAACCGCCGCTCGATCATCTGGCGCAGGGCGGCCAGCGGCAGTTCAGACGTATCGACCACCCAATCCGCCGCATCGCGTAGCGGACGGGTGAGATTCTGTTCGGTCGCGATGCCTTCACTCACGGTGCCTTGCAGCGCCAACGGATGACGTCGCCTCGTCTCGGTGAACCGGCGCTGCAACGCGTCGCTCGATGCGATCGCGAAAATCAGCTCGGCTTGCACGCCGGTTGTCTGCCGGACCCGCGCCAGGGTTTCGATGATCTCGGCGGCGGAAAAATCCCGGGTCCTTGCGTCCAACCCCACGGCGAGGGGCTTGGCCGCCCCGATCAGCGTTTCAACCACCCGCAGCGGTGGATTATCGACCGCCTCGTAACCAAGATCCTCGAGCGCTCGCAGGATCGAATTCTTGCCGGCTCCGGAGAGGCCGCTGACGACGACCAGCCTTGGAGTCGGTACGTTCATGCCGCAAAGGCACCGCAATATTGGGTTTTTCGGCCACACACCGCATCGAGGGCCCAGGATATCTTGATCGCCGCCGCGACAGTCCGAGGATCGACCATGATCGAGGGCACGCCCAATGTTGCATCATACTGTGGCATTGGCAGCCGGTCCGCCACCCCCTCCAGCATGACCACGAGACGCAACCTTGCGTTATCACGATAGGGCATCTCGAAAATGCCCACGCCCCGGATCTCGAGCAGCCCGGCCACGGATGTCGCCGAGCGGACCCTGCCGTGTTCGACAATCAGTTGGTCGTCACCAACCAGGGAAAATCCACGATCGAGCAGTTGCAGCAACAGATCCGACTTGCCCGAACCCGGCGGACCGAGCAGCACAACCGCATCATCGCCAAGCGCAGCGCAGGAACCGTGAAAAGACATCGTAGCGTGATTGTGGCAAGTTTCAGGCGGAAACAAAAGGGGTAGCTAGCCGGAGCAAGTCCGAATCTTTATGATTTTGTAAGATATTCCAGGGATTTGTAACAATGGTGCGCAACATAATTATGGTCTGCTATCTCAGATTGTGATTACTCCTCGATATTGCCGCAGGACGCGACGTCTTGCGCGCAATGGCGCGCCTTGGTCATATCAACGCGTGTGTCTCAGGTTGAGCGGTAGGAGTGAGAATGACGAAGCCGGTTCTGATCGTGGGTGCCGGCTTCTCCGGTGCGGTCCATGCCCGATTGCTCGCGGAGGCGGGCTATCATATCGATGTGATCGATGTGAGGCCCCACATCGGCGGCAACGCTTATGATCATGTCGATGCCAATGGCATCCGGGTCCATGCCTACGGCCCGCATCTGTTCCACACCAAAAACCGGCAGGTCGCCGCGTGGTTGCGGGGTTTTGGTGATTTCGTCGACTACACGCACAAGGTGCGCGCACTGCTGCCCTCCGGTGATCTTGCCCCGTTGCCGATTAATCTTGATACGGTCAATCTGGTCTTCGGCACCGCCTACACCACGGCCGAGCAGGTTGCGACCCATCTGGCCCGCGTGGCGGTGCCCAATCCCGCACCGGCCAATGCCGCAGAATATCTTTACGCCCAGATCGGCCGCGAACTGACCGATTTGTTCTTCCGTCCCTACACCAAAAAGATGTGGCAATTCGACCTTGAGGACATGGCGTCGTCCGTGGTCAAGCGTATTCCGCTACGCACCGATCGCACCGACACCTATTTCGCCGATGACGAACTCCAAATGATGCCACGCGAGGGCTATACGGCGGTTTTCGCGCGTCTGTTCGATCATCCCGGCATCTCGGTCACACTGCAAACGGGCTTCGACCATTCGATGCTGGGGGATTATTCCTTCTGTTTCAATGCGATGCCGATCGATGCGTATTTCGACTATGCGGAGGGCGAATTGCCCTACCGGTCGATCCGCTTCCACACCCGCACCATCACCGACGCGCCGCCACAGGATTGGAGTGTCACCAATTATACCGACACGGGCAACCTCACCCGGGAAACCCGCTGGGATTGCCTGCCACACCATATCGTGACCGAAACCGGCCGCCGCACGATCACCGCCGAAGAGCCCTGCGATTATCGCGACAACAACCGTGAGCGCTATTATCCGGTCAAGACCGCCGATAACCGGTTCCAGGGCATATACGCCAAATATCAGAAACTTTCCGATGAATTATCATCCAAACTCGCATTCATCGGCCGCTGCGGCACCTATCAATATCTCGATATGGATCAAGTGATCAATCAGTCGCTGGCGTCGGCCCGGCGGTGGCTCGCTTCCCGTTCCTGACCTTCGAGGTCACGTCTTGCCGAACATGCCAAGCTCGTAACGTCGCCGTAACGCTCAGGCAAAGCCGACTAGCGGAATCTTGCGTCACTCAGGGCAGACTGTCATGTCTTCGGCAGGATCAACCATAGGAATCGCGAATGCCGGCTCAGCGCCGTGCGGTCATCGCTGGTCTCGCCGTCGTACCTTGGGTACTGCGGCTCCGTGCTGCCTCGGCAATGCCGTCGAGCTTTGCGCCGCTGGTCCGCCGCGTCGCACCGTCCATCGTCGGCGTCTCGGTGACGCAGTTCAACGGGCCGGATCGACCCTCTCCGCCGAAATTGCCGATCCCTGGCCAGCCCAATATGCAGAGCCAGACCGATACCAGCCCCTCCGAGTTCAGCAAGGCCGCCGGTTCGGGTTTCATCATCACCAGTGCCGGGATCATCGTGACCAACAACCACGTGGTGGGGGATGCCGAGCGGATCATCGTCACGCTGGACAATGGCGAACGCCTCCCCGCACGCGTGATCGGCGCCGATCAATTGACCGATCTCGCCATCATCCAGGTTGCCGCCGGCCGGTCGCTGCCCTTCGCCACCTGGGGCAATTCCGCCCATATGGCGGTGGGCGACTGGATTCTAGCCGCGGGTAACCCATTCGATCTTGGAACATCCTTCACCGCCGGCATCATCTCAGCGCGCGGCCGACAGATCGGCGATGGTCCGTTCGATCATTTTCTGCAACTCGACGCCCCGATCAATCCGGGCAATTCCGGTGGCCCTTCGTTCGATATGAAGGGCCATGTGATCGGCGTGAATACCGCCATTGTCTCGCCATCGGGCGGGTCGGTCGGCATCGGTTTTGCCATTCCCTCAAACATGGCGCGTCGCATTGTCGATGCGCTGATCGCACACGGCAGCATTCCACGCGGTTGGCTTGGTGTCTCGGTCAGCGACCTGCCCGCTGGCGAGCCCGGCGTGCGCTTGACGCGGGTCGATTCCGATGGGCCGGCCGGTCGCGCCGGATTACAACCCGGTGACATCGTACTCGCGATCAACCATCTGCCAGTGAACGATGCGAGCGCGCTGATCCGCGCCATTGCCTCGGTGCCGCCAGGCACGGACGAGCATTTGCGCATGGAACGAGACGGTCGATTGTTCGACCTTTCAGTAACGGTCGGCCGCAGGCCGGCGGAATTAGGGAGTGACTGATGCGGATACTCATTGTGGAAGACGACAAGGACGTTGCCGGATTCGTCGTGAAAGGCCTGCGTGAAGCGGGGCATACCGTCGAACACGCCGACAACGGGCGAGACGGGTTATTCATGGCCGCGTCGGAAAATTTCGACGCGATCATTCTCGATCGCATGCTGCCGGGCGGGATCGACGGGCTGCGCCTGCTGGAAACCCTGCGCGCGCAGGACAATGCCACGCCGGTGATGTTTCTCTCGGCACTCGGCCAGGTCGATGATCGGGTGAAAGGGCTGAAAGCCGGCGGCGATGATTACCTGACCAAGCCCTTCGCCTTTGCCGAGCTGCTCGCGCGGGTCGAGGCGATGTCGCGCCGCGGCAAAGGCGAAGGGCCGACCACACGATTGCTGGTTGGCGATCTGGAGATGGATCTGCTGTCCCGTGGGGTGAAGCGGGCCGGCCATAAAGTCGATCTACAGCCCCGCGAGTTTCGCCTGCTCGAATATCTGATGCGTCACGCCGGTCAGGTGGTCACGCGCACCATGCTGCTCGAAGGCGTGTGGGATTATCATTTCGATCCGCAGACCAATGTGATCGATGTGCACATCTCCCGCCTCCGCCAAAAAATCGACAAGCCGTTCGACGCGCCGCTGCTCCACACCGTGCGCAACGCCGGTTACATGCTCAGGGTCGAGGAACCCTGAACCCAGCGGGTGAGCGCGAGTACGCCAGCGACGACCGAAGCCAAGCCGCTAGGCGCGAAACCGCCGAAACGGCGACGGCTGCTGCGCTCGGCAGGGGTGCGCTTTGCCATTCTCTACGCGCTGGTTTTCGGCGTCTCGACCATCGTGCTCGCGGCCTCGTTGCGCTACTCGACCATCGGTCTGCTCGATCGGCAGACCCATGAGGCGATCCGGAGCGATGCGCGCGGCCTCGCCTCGCATTTCAAAACCGGTGGTCTGCCCGCGCTGGTGCTGACGCTGGATAGCCGGATCAACGAGGACATCAACGAAAACGCGATCTATCTTCTGGTCGATCCGCTCGGCAACCGGATCGCGGGAAATATGAGTCGCTGGCCGACCGGGATCGATGCGCCAAACGTCTGGTATCAGGTGCCGGTTGAGCGCGCGGGCAAGCGGTCGCACGCGCTGATGCGCTATTATGAATTGCCCGGAGGATTTCAGTTGCTGGTCGGGCGCGATGTCAGCACCAGGTCGCAATTGCGCCGGGTCCTGCGTGATGGTCTGATCTGGGCGCTGGCCGCCATGCTGCTGCTGGGCGCGCTGGGGGCGCTGATCATTCGTGGCTTGTTCAAGCGTTCACTCGCCGATATCTCGGCCACCACCCGTGCCATCGCCCGCGGCGATCTGACCCAGCGGGTGCGCCGGTCCGGCCAGGGCGACGAATTCGATGAACTGGCCGAGACGATCAACGATATGCTCGATCGGATCACCAAACTGATGGACGGGGTGCGCGAAGTGTCGAACGCAATCGCCCATGACCTGCGCACCCCGATTACCCGCGCCCGTGCTCGTCTCGAGGATGCCGCGTCACACGCCCGCAGCGAGGATGAATTGCGTGGCGCGGTCGAACGGGCCACCAGCGAGCTCGACGGCGTCGTTAAAGTCTTCCAGGCACTGCTCCGCATTGCCGAAATCGAAGCCGGTGCGCGTCGATCGGCATTCGCCGAGATCAACCTGACGCCGGTGCTCGAGGATCTGGCAGAGTTTTTCGAGGCCGTCGCGGAAGAGCGGCATATACGGCTCGACACCGCATGGCCGAAGGATCTGCCGATGGTGGGTGATCGGGACATGCTGCAACAGGCCATCGCCAACCTGCTCGAAAACGCCATCAAATTCTCGCCGCCCGATCATCACGTCTCGATGTCGGCACGGATGGACGCGACCAGCATCGAAATCCATATCGCCGATCAGGGCCCGGGCATTCCCGCGGCCGACCGGCCGCGCGCGACCGAACGATTCTATCGCGGCGAGGCGGCCCGCTCGACTCCAGGCACCGGCCTCGGACTGGCGCTGGTCGCCGCCATCGCGCAACTCCACGGCGGGGTTCTCCGCCTCGATGATAATCGGCCCGGCTTGCGGGCGGTCCTGGTGCTGCCCCGTCGCGCCCTGAATCCGGACGCGACGACGCGGATCAAACTCTGGGCCCAGACCATGCGCAAAAACGAGACCACCCCCTCAGCGCCCGAATGACCGTCGCCGAATGTGATGCGTCTGCGCCGCTCCTCGCGGATCAGACCATGGCCGCGATCACGTCAGCGGTCTGGCTTTCAGCAGATCGCGAATTTCGGTGAGCAGGGTTTCCGACGGTGTCGGCGGCGGTTCGACCGCAGCCGGCGGTGGCGGGGCGCGATAAAGCTTCTGGATCAGCCGAACCATCCAGAAAATAGCAAACGCGACGATGACGAAGTTGATGATCGCATTGATGAACAGGCCGTAGTTCAGCGTCACGTCGCCGGCTTTTTTGGCTTCCGCGAGGGTTGGCGCGACGGTACCTTTCAACGTGATGAAATGATTTGAAAAATCGACCCCGCCGGTGAGGAGCCCAATAATCGGGTTGATGATGTTGGCAACCAGACTTGAGACAATGCCGGTAAACGCCGCACCGACGACCACAGCGACCGCCAGATCGACTACATTGCCACGCAGCAGGAACGTCTTGAACTCGTCGACCCAACCGGGGGCCTTGGGCCGGAATGTCTGGGACATCGAAATCTCCTCTCTAAAAAATTCGCTCTAATTCATCTGTTCGTGAGATTCCAGCCACAGAACACCGTGATTGTCGACAGGAAAACCGGCGTTTGTTTAATTTTGTAGCCGGTTCATCGCCCAATCCCCGGCCTCCGCGACCACCGGGTCATCATCGGCCGCGAGATGGCGCGCGGCGTCGAGCAAGGTTGGATCGCCGGAATTGCCGATCGCAATCGCAACGTTGCGGACAAAGCGGTTGCGGCCAATCCGCTTGACCGGGCCACCGGCAAATCTGGCGCGAAATCCGGCATCATCGAGGTCAGCGAGATCGGCCAGGGCAGGGGCAATGAGATCGTCCCGCGCCGCCAGTTTCTGCTCCTGTCCGGCCGCCGCGAATTTATTCCAGGGGCAGACCGCGAGGCAATCGTCGCAGCCATAGATCCGGTTGCCGATGGCGTGACGAAACGCCGTCGGGATCGGGCCGTCATGCTCGATCGTCAGGTAGGAGATGCAGCGCCGCGCATCGAGCCGGTAGGGGGCGGGAAACGCATCGGTCGGGCAGGCGGTCTGGCATTTCGTGCAGGAACCGCAGCGATCGGCGTGGGGCTGATCGGCGGGCAGGTCGAGCGTGGTCATGATCTCGCCGAGCAACAGCCACGAGCCATGGGTGCGCGAGACGAGGTTGGTGTGCTTGCCCTGCCAGCCCAGCCCGGCCGCCTGTGCCAGCGGTTTTTCCATCACCGGCGCGGTATCGACGAAGACTTTGACATCGCCCGATCGGGCGATGAGTTGCGCCAAATGCTTGAGCTTGCCCTTGATGATGGCGTGATAATCCCGGTTGCGCGCATAGACCGAAATATTACCCCGATCCGGCTGCCCGATCGTCGCCAGCGGATCGCCCTTTTGCGCATAGGACAGGCCGAGCGCGATCACGCTGACCGCGGCCGGCCAGAGGCTCGCGGGATCGCCGCGCTCCCGGCTGCGAGCGGCCATCCACCCCATCGTGCCGTGATGCCCGGCGGTGATATAATCCTGCAACCGCATCCGGTCCTGCGCGCTCAAACTTGCCTTGGTGAAGCCGATCGCATCGAAACCCAGCGCGGTCGCCCGCGCGATGATCGCGGCTTTCAGCGTTTCGGCGTCAGCCACGGCCGCGATAGGGGGCGACACCCTGGTCCGGCAGAAACACGCCCGCCGGTGGCGCGCCGGTCTGCCAGAACACATCGATCGGTATGCCGCCGCGCGGGTACCAATACGCGCCGATCCGCAGCCAGCGCGGTGCGAGCAGATCGATCAGCCGTTCCGCGATCATCATGGTGCAGGCCTCGTGGAACGCGCCGTGATTACGGAACGAGGCGAGGAAGAGTTTCAGCGATTTGCTCTCCACGATCCACTCGTCCGGAATATAATCGAGCACGATATGCGCGAAATCCGGCTGCCCCGTCATCGGACAGAGCGAGGTGAACTCGGGGCAGGTGAAGCGGATCACATAGGCAAGGCCCGGCGCCGGTGCGGCGACCCGCTCCAACTCGGCCTGCTCCGGATTTTCGGGTGCCTTGGTGTAGTGGCCGAGCTGGTGCAACCCGGCATAGCGTTCGTCAGTCATCGCCTTGTCTCCATCCGTCCCGCGCAGCTGCGGCATAAGCGGCGAAGCGCCCCTGTTCGATGGCATCACGCGCGCCGCGCATCAGCGCCTGATAATAGGTCAGATTATGCCCGGTCAGCAGCATCGGGCCGAGCATTTCCTCGCAGCGGAACAGATGGTGCAGATAGGCGGCAGAATGGCGCGTGCACAGGGTGCAGGCGCAACCGGGATCGAGCGGTGACGCGTCATCCGCAAAGCGGGCATTGCGCAGGTTGAACACGCCGCGCGCGGTATAGGCGCGCCCGGTGCGCCCGGCGCGGGTCGGGATCACGCAATCGAACATATCGACGCCCCGCGCAATCGCGCCAAGCAAATCATCCGGCGTGCCGACGCCCATCAGGTAGCGCGGCTGATCGATCGGCAGATGCGGCGTGGTGGTTTCCAGCGTGTCGAACATCGCCGCCTGACCTTCACCGACCGCAAGCCCGCCGATCGCGTAGCCTTCGAAGCCGATCGCGGTGAGCGCCGCGGCGGATTCCGCGCGTAAAGCCGGGTAGATGCCGCCCTGCACGATGCCGAACTGCCCATAACCCTCACGCGGCACGAAGGCAGCTCGCGAGCGCGCCGCCCAGCGCATTGAAAGCCGCATCGACGCGGCGGCTTCCTCGTATGTGGCAGGAAAGGGTGTGCATTCGTCGAACGCCATGGTGATGGTGGCGTCGAGCTTGTGCTGGATCGCGGTGGAGGATTCCGGGGTCAGATGATGCGACGATCCATCGATATGCGAGCGGAAGGTCACGCCGATTTCATCGAGCTTACGCAGCTTGGCGAGCGACATCACCTGGTACCCGCCGGAATCGGTCAGAATGATGCCGGGCCAATCCATCATCCGGTGCAGACCGCCGAGTGCCGCCACCCGGTCGGCGCCCGGCCGCAGCATCAGATGATAGGTGTTGCCGAGCACGATCTGTGAACCGGTCGTCCGGACCTGATCCGCCGTCATCGCCTTGACGGTGCCGGCGGTGCCGACCGCCATGAACGCCGGGGTTTGCGCTGTGCCGTGGGCGGTGGTGAGGGTGCCGCGCCGGGCACCGCCATCCTGGGCGAGCAAGGTAAACTGAAAGCCGCTCATGCCAGATCCAACAGACAGGCATCGCCGTAGGAATAGAACCGGTAGCCCTGTGCGATGGCGTGACGATAGGCGGCTCTGATCCGCTCGACTCCGGCAAAGGCGGAGACCAGCATCAACAGGGTCGAGCGCGGCAGATGGAAATTGGTCATCAGCCGATCGACCGCGCGAAACCGGTAGCCCGGCAGGATGAACAGATCGGTCTCGCCCGCGAAGGGCTGGATCGATCCCGTGGCATCGGCGGCGGTTTCGAGCACGCGCAGGCTGGTGGTGCCGACCGCGACGATGCGCCCGCCGGCCGCGCGCGCCGCATTGATGGCATTCGCGGTCGCGGCGGTGATGATCCCGCGCTCGGCATGCATCCGATGCGCCGCCAGCGCGTCGACCCGCACCGGCAGAAACGTGCCCGCCCCCACGTGAAGCGTGACCCGCGCGATCGTCACACCCCGTGCCGCGAGGGCATCGAGCAGGGCAGGGGTGAAGTGCAGCCCGGCGGTCGGCGCCGCCACCGCACCGTCGGAGGTTGCGAACATCGTCTGGTAATCCGCCTGATCGGCCGGGTTCATGCCGTCATTTCGCGGAATATAGGGCGGCAGGGCGAGCGCGCCGGCGGTATCGAGCGCGGCGCGGAACGCATCGCCGGTTTCATTGAACCGCAGCAGCGCCGAACCGTCGTCGGCGCGCGCTTCCACGAGGGCCGCGAGCCCGTTGCCATGGTCGATCACGATGGTTTCACCCACGCGCGCCCGGCGCGCATTGCGCAGCAGCACGCGCCAGGTGCCATCCCCCATGGGCCGGTCGAGCGTGATACCGATGACCGCATCGCCCCGCCGCCCGCTCAACTGGGCGGGGATCACCCTTGTGTCGTTGACCACCAAACAGTCGCCCGGTTGCAGCAGCGCGGGCAGATCGGTGATGCCGCGATCATCCAAGCCATCGGTGCGCACGTGCAACAACCGCGCCGCATCGCGTGGCCGCGCCGGTGTCGCCGCGATCCGGTCGGGCGGCAGATCATAGTCGAAATCCGCTAGGTTCATCCTTCGAGATAGCTGGAAATCTCAACCAGATTGCCATCCGGGTCGCGGCAATACACTGAGCGCATGGCACCCAGCGCGCCGATTTTCGGCGCCGGCCCTTCGACCACGGCGACATCCTGCTCGGCCAGATGCGACACGACATCCTCCATGCCGAGCGCGGTGATGAAACAGATGTCGAGCGCGCTGGCCTGCGCCTTGGCCGCCTGCGGCCCGACATCAGATCCGACCTGATGCAGATTGAGCTTCTGCGCGCCGAAGCGCAGCGCGATCCGCTTGTCAGCGCCGAATTCCTCGCGCTCCATGCCGAGCACGCGCTCGTACCAGTCGGCGGTGAGGCCGATGTCGCTGCAGGTCAGCACGACGTGATCGATCCGGTCGATGGTGAATTTCATACCAATTCCGCGAAAAAGTCGTTGCCGCGCGGCAGAGCCGAAGGCGCTGCG
>NZ_JBMFGY010000046.1:0-24277 GCF_049977125.1 Acidiphilium sp.
TAAGTTGACGCGGCAGCGGCAACATAATCGCATGAAATCGCTCGAAAAAACATAGGCCTAGAGCGTTAAGCTGAAAGCATAACGCTCTAGGCCGCAAGAGCGCCTGACGCTTTTGCCAGATGGGTCGCGATAGCGTCCATCAACGGCGGTGACAAGCAGTCGTATGGCTCCAGACCGAGTTCATGGAGCCTCGCGCGGATTGCCGGCATTTCCGCGGGCGGCGTTCCCTGCTCGATCAAGGAGGACACGAAGGCCGCGAATTCCGGTGCGGACCAGCCGGTTTGGTCGGACAATTCGGTATGGATGAAATCCAGACCGTAAAACGGGTGGTCCTTGTTCTCGATCCGTCCGAACATATGGACCCCGCATTCGCGACAGGCATGCCGTTGGATCGTTGCCGTATGATCGACGATATGAAGCTTGCCGCCATTTTCGATCACATGAACCGACGACCGCGGCACCACCGCCACGATCGAGAATTTGGCGCCGTCCGGTTTCCAGCATTTCGAACATCCGCAAGCATGATTATGTGCGGTCTGGGCATCAACCCTGACCACGACTTTATGGGTTGCGCAGTGGCAGCGCAGCGTGCCGCCGTGAAAATTGGAATCGCCATGTTTGATCCCGTGGTCGATCGACGGGTGAAGAGCGATAGCCATTGGTTTCATCCTCCCTGGATGGTTGCAGGTTTTGGTTTCAGTGTTTTGGTGTGCCCTGGCCGACGACTGCGACCGCCCGAGCGGCGGTATATTGGTAGATTGCCTTGATCTGGTGCGGCGTGAAGAATCCCGCCCAGCTGGGCATGCCTTTGGCCTTTACGCCGGTCATCGCAATACTGAGGAACTTACTTTCGCTCATGCCATCGTTGATGGAATGGCGGAGGTTGGGGGCATAGGCGCCACCATCGGCATCCGCGCCATGGCAGCGGAAACAATAGGAGTTAAATAACTCATAGCCCCGGAACACCATCGGTGTGACCTTGTCGGAGCCTTGTTGCAGGATCGGGAAATCGGTCGTCACAGTCTTGCCTTTGACTGTGTAGGTGTATTTTTGGCTGGTCGTGACCGAAGAAGTTTTCGCGTGTTTGAGCGTCAGGATCCATGATACGATTTCCTTGATCTTGGCGTCGCTCAACTTCGGGTGGGCGGGCATGGCAATATTGCCCCAGGTTCCGACATGACCGTTCTTGATGGCATCGGTCAGGGTGGTCTCGGCGCCCTTCGTCCCGGCGAACTTGCCGGCGACGGCTTCGAATGATGGACCAACGATCTTCTGGTTGATGGCGTGACACGAGAAACAGTCGCTCCCCTGCGCGAGTATCTCGCCCTTCGGAGCCGGCCCGGCGGCAGCGGGCGAGGCATTGTCAGCGGCATAGCCGGCCATCGAGATCATGCTCACGGCGGCACCACCGATTATCGCCATGCCGATAACGGTCGAGATTGGTCGGATCTTCATGCGTTGAGCTCTCATCGGAAAGTTATGATCATTGGTTCGGGAAATTGACATGACGCGGGTTAGGCAACAGTTTTACGTCGTATTGCGCGAGCGTTGCGGTAATTTCCGGCTGTTCACGGGCGATCACCTTGTCGAGCGCGTGCTTCAGCGCCGTATCGCCTTTGCGCACCCCCATCGACATTCCGTAGGTATAACCGACAGTTGGCAGGCCCGGACCATATTCCTCCGAGGGAACCCGCGCGACTTGCAGGTCCGGGTAATCCTTGAGGAAATCGCCGATCGCCGGTTCCCAGGTGATCATCACGCCGACTTTGCCGTCTTGTACCGCCTGCAATAGTTCCCTGGGCGAGGCTTGCGGGTTGCTGGCGACATGGAAGGCAACCGCATTATTGATCAGGTCGAGCAATTTGATCGCGGTCTCTGGCGTGGTATCGGATTCGAACCCGATCTTGATCGAATGCATGGAGACCGAATTCATCGAGCGGATGTGGTAGTGTGTGTCCTTTCGGGTGATGAACACGTAGGACGACGTGTAGTAGGGTTTGGTGTAGGATTCCTCGTGATCGCCATAGGGAAGGTTCATCACTACATCGCATTTCCGGGCATCGAGGTTTTCAGCAAGAAAATTCGAATAGCCGCCGTGGCCACGATAGCTGGCCCAGGTATATTCGAGTTTGCGCCCCATTGCCTTGGCGACCAAAGCGGCAACCTTGTTTTCGAACCCCTGACCGGCGCGATTCGAATAGGGCAGATAATTCGGATCGGCACAGACCCGCAGCACGTGGTCATTGGCCGGGAGCGTGGCATTGGCGGCCAGCGCGGCAGACGATGGGAACGCAAACATGGCGGCGGCCACAGCGGCACTGCCGGCCAGCATCGTCCAGCGAGATGTCGAATGTTGCATGACGTTTCACTCCATCAATCATAAAAGACAGTTAAGGCGCGATGCCTGGAAGGAAAAACAGCCCGGGCAGAGGAAAAATCCCGGGCTGGTGCATCGATTGATGTCAGTTGGCGCTGGCGACTTTCGAGGGTAGTGCAAACACCATCAATGTTCCGCCAAGATTGGTGTAGTCGGTCAAGGTTGCATTAAGACCGACGGCACCGAGACCTGCGCTGGCTTTATGCAGGTCGTCCGCCATGCCGATCGCCGCCCATCCGCCGACACCGCTAAGGATCGCGACGTATTGTTTGCCATCATGCATATAGGTGATCGGGTTGCCGATGATCCCGGACGGCGTCTTGAACTGATAGAGCATTTTACCCGTCTTCGCATCGACCACGCGGAACATGCCTTTCAGCGTACCGTAGAAGGCAAGCCCACCCCCCGTGGTCAGCGCGCCGCCCCAATCCTGGAACATGTCGTGATGCTGCCAGACGGTTTTTCCGGTCATCGGATTGTAGGCGATGAACCGGCCGCGATAGCCGCCTGGACCCGGGATCATGTTGACAATCGCGCCAACGAACGGAAACCCCGCCTTGTACTTCACGTTGAACGCCTGATAGCTCATGCAGAGGTGGTTAAGCGGGGCGTAGAACAGCTTTGTCTGCGGATCGTAGGAGACCGGTTGTTCGTCCTTGTCACCTTGCGATGCGGGACAGATGTCTTTCACATCCTTGCCATTTGAGGTCATTTTGGCCGGATCAACGATGGGCTCGTTCGTTTTGGGGTTGATCCCGGTCGCCCAGTTCACCGACGGGTCGTATTTGTGGATGGCGATCGGCGCACCGGTTGCGCGGTTCATCACGTAGGAAAACCCATTGCGGTCGAAATGAACCAGAGCTGGAACTTCCTTGCCGTGATCATCGACATTCGCAAGAACCATCTCGTTGACGCCATCATAATCCCAACCGTCGTGCGGGGTCATTTGATAAACCCATTTGGCCTCGCCGGTTTCGGGATTGCGAGCCATGATCGTCATCGACCAGCGGTTTTTTCCGGGGCGCTGGCTCGGGTTCCAGGTGCCTGGATTGCCGGTGCCATAGTAGATCAGGTTCAACTTGGGATCATAGGAAAACCAACCCCAGGTGGTGCCGCCCCCAACCTTCCATTCGTCGCCCTGCCAGGTCTTGAGGCTCGAATGCGGACCGATCGGCTTGCCGGTGGCGCCATTGATCGTGTGGGTGGCACTCATCAGCATGTCCTTGTTCGGACCTTCGCTGTAAGCACGCCAGACCTCCTTGCCGGTTTTGGCATTATAGGCGGTCAGATAACCACGGACGCCGTATTCGCCACCAGCCACGCCGGTAATGACGTTGTCGCCCACGACCATCGGCGCGCCGGTCATGGTCTGCCCTTTCTGCGGATGGGCGTTTTTCGCTTGCCAGACGATTTTCCCGGTCTTGGCATCGAGCGCGTAAAGCACGCCATCAAGCGCATTCGCATAGACCATGCCATCGGCATAAGCCGGACCGCGGTTCACCACATCGCAACACGCGACGGGCGGTGCGTTGGAGTCACGCGGTGGCTGGAACTTCCACGCGATCTGGTCCGGGTGGTTGAGATCGATGCCAAAGACGTAATTCGGATAGGACGTTTCGAAATACATCATGTTGCCGATCACGATCGGCTGACCTTCAAGTCCACGATCGGTTCCGGTCGACATTGACCATGCAACCTGCAGATTCTTGGCGTTGGATGCATTGATCTGATTCAACGGGCTGTAACGCCAGTTGTTGTAGGTGCCGGTCGGCATCACCCAATTGTCGGGATTTTTCTGCATTGCAACCAGCGATGTGCTGGCCGATGTCTGCGCCTGCGCGGCGAATGCGAACCCGCTGGCGCCGATGATCCCGAGCGTCGCCACCGTCAGTGAACGACGTCGTGACATTCGCTTCTGTCTTTCCATTTGTTTCCTCCGGATGCGCGACCCCGCCGGAACAGCGGACGCCGCAAGTCGTTCATTGCGAGCCGGATTTGTCCGGCACAATCGCATCAGCAAAGATCGTGCCAAACGCTCTCAAACCCGTGTGTCCGCCAAATTCGGCGGCTGAACTTACCGATGCTTGAAAAATCCGTAACATGGCGATCACGCCTGCGTGACAAATTGTGCCATGGGTGAGACATTCTGCTACGAGTATTCATCCGGTCAGGCGAAAATGACTTGACCGACCATAAAGTAGGGAGAGACCGAAATGGCTCATGCCAACATGGCAGGAACGCATTTACTCAATCATCACCCGCAGCCCACAGACATTGTGAAACGGATGGCGCGCCCAACCGGTGCCGTGCCGCGCGAAGCCTATATCGAAGCCGCCTGGCAGCGCTGCCGTGACTACCAGCTCGATCCGGACTCCCCGCCGCCCGGAGAGCATATTGGTGGTGCGGCGTTAAATCGTCTGCGCGAGGAGCTCAGCCTCTTTCAGCGCGTGGGGCGTGCCGAAATGCACCGGCTGCTCGGACAGATCAACCACCAAGTCACTCAATCGGCCATTACCTCACGCTATGTTCTGATGTTGGGTGATGCTTCCGGTGCCATTCTCGACGCTTTTACCGACAGCGCCAACGCGGAATGTGCGCGCACGGCCAACATGACACCAGGCTTCCTGTGGGACGAGCGCCATGCGGGCGTCAATGGCCCCGGCACATGCCTGCATGATCGTCGGTCGCGCGTGGTTCATCGCGATGATCACTATTTCACTCGCAATAGCCGGATGACCTGTTCCGCCGCGCCGATCTGGGGGGCCAACGGCACATTGCTTGGTGTGCTCGACGCCTCATGCCTTGACTGCGACGACAGCCGTGCCAGCCAGGTTCCCACCATTGCACTGGTCAGCATGTCTGCCCGCATCATCGAGCAACTGCACTTCACCCACAGCCATCGCGATTGTCTGATCCTGCGTTTCCATGAACGGCCGGAACTGGTGGGCCTGCCCTATGACAGCCTGCTCGCGATCGATGAGCACGGTCGTATCCGAGCGGTTGACAGCACCATGCCCGCCCAACTCGGCAAGGCCGATCACACCCAAATAATGGGCCGAGGCATCAGCGAATTGTTCGACATTTCAACCGATCGCCTGTTCGAACATGCCCAAACCCAGCCCTTCGCGATCTGGCCGATCGCCCACGGCGCCGACCGCCATGGCTACGCCAGTATCTGGCCGGCCAAACACGTGCGCACCACCGCCGACCCCCGAGCCGTCACCTCCTCGCCGTTGCCGAAGCCGACCCCTCCGCGCCCCACCCCGCGCCCGACGCGCCCCCCCGCGCCCACTTTGGCCAATTTTGCCGGCACCGACCCGATCATGATCGAAAACGTCTGGCGGGCGGAACGGGTGATGAATCGCGATATCACCCTTCTTTTGCTCGGTGAAACCGGCACCGGCAAGGATAGTTTCGCCCGCGCCATCCATCGCGCTAGTGACCGGCGCAACGCGCCATTTATCGCGATGAGTTGTGCTGCCATTCCGGAAGCGTTGATCGAGAGCGAATTATTTGGCTACGAGCCTGGCGCCTTCACGGGCGCGCGCACCGGCGGCATGCGCGGCAAAGCGATTGCTGCTCATACCGGCACCCTGTTCCTCGATGAAATCGGCGATATGCCGCTCGCCATCCAGGCCCGCCTCCTCCGCCTGCTCGAAGAAAAGGAGATCGTCCCGCTTGGGAGTTCCACCCCGATACCGGTCGACATCCGAGTCATCAGCGCCACCCATCGCGACCTCGACACGCTTATCGCCCAGGGTGAATTCCGCATGGACCTGTTCTACCGGCTCAACGGCGTGACCCTGACCATGCCACCGCTGCGCTCCCGGACCGATCGGGTCGCATTGATCGAAAAGATATGTCACGAAGAATCTGCTGCCGGCATCGCACCGGATGCCTGGCAGAGCTTGCTGGCCCATTCTTGGCCAGGTAACATTCGTGAATTGCGCAATACCCTGCGCACCGCTATCGCTTTTGCGGACGGCGGCGCAATCGAATGTGCGCATCTGCCTGCGCTGCATACGCGACCCCCGGTTTCCGCCAGATTAGCGGCGTCCCCACAACTCCCGGCACAATCGGGTGAAGCCGCACAACTTACCGCGGCACTCGAACGACACCATTGGCGCGTTGCTGCCACTGCAACTGCTCTTGGGATCAGCCGCAATACATTATATCGTAAAATGAATCGCTACGGGCTTAAAAGAGATGGGAATTGAACAACAATCAAATAATATTATTCTCTCCGATTACAACGCAACTACAAGGTTTATCGCTGTTTGAATTCCGCAATTATTTTTGCGGCCTTCGCACCGACCTCAGCGGCCGTGTCGCCTTGACTGTAAATCGCGCTGCCAATGCCAAACCCTGCGGCGCCCGCCGCCATCCACGCCGCCACATTATCCGGATCAACACCACCGACGGGCAACACCATGGTTCCCGCCGGCAATACAGCGCGGATCGCCCGCAACATTGCCGGACCGCCAGCCTCAGCTGGAAATAGCTTCAACGCATCAACCCCCGCACGCAACATTGCAAACGCCTCCGTCGGCGTGAAAAACCCGGGCACAATCAGGAGGCCGCGCGACTTCGCCGCCAGGACGACCGCCAGATCGGCATGTGGTGTGACGATGATTTGCCCCCCCGCGTCAGCCACGCGCGCAACATCAGCTTCGCCCATGACCGTGCCGGCGCCAATCAACGCTCTATCGCCATACCGTCGGGACAATCGGGCGATACTTTCGAACGGATCGGGCGAATTCAATGGGACCTCGATCACGCGGATGCCCATCTCGACAAGCACCGCCCCGATCGCTTCGACCTCATCAGGACGCACACCACGCAAAATCGCAATCCAGGGCGAATCAGCCAACAACAATCTCAGGTCCATGCCGCATACGCCCCTAGTTGTGCCAAACCGGCCGCCCCGATCGTTTCATCGATGGCCATCGCGACCCTCCCACGGCTTCGAATTGCCTCAACATAAAGACCCGCAAGTGCTGATGCTCCAACCACGGAAACCACGCCGTCCTGATCGTCAAGAGCCACATTCAATTCATGTCCGATCATGAGACCGGACAGATACGCATATGAGTCCGCTTCGCTGACCTCTAACCGCAATGCCCGTGTCCGTACGCCAAATGCATGATGCAACAACCCGCCCGGCTCGGTGGCCCTGATGACGCCGGAGGCAAAAGCCGCGGCATCGATTGGTCCCGCTTGGATCGTCCGCGCCAGTATGGTGTGCGCGGCAAGTGCCGAAAAGATCTCGCCGGTCATGAATGTCCTGAAACGCTGAATTCGCCCCTTCTCGATCAGCGCCCATTTCGAATGAGTCCCCGGAAGACACGCGACCATCGTCGCCGCTCGATCAGGCACCATCCCAAGGATCTGCGTTTCCTCGCCCCGCATGACGTCTGGAACCTTATTGCAATCCATTGTCAGAAGACCGGGCACAATCATCACCTGAGCGCCGTCGAATGCAATCGGCGTTAGACCGGCAGCAATATCCTCGATTCCTGCCGGACAGGTTATATAGGGCACCTCGACCCAGCCCTGACGGCTGCCGATCATGCCGCACATCAATATTCGGGTTTCGCCCTCCTCAACCCAGTCGCCGATGACATTTCGCAGCACCGCGCCAAACTGCCGGTTCGTTATCGCCAGAATACCTTGTGCCGACGTCCGTGCGCCAAGCAGAGTTCCATCGGCGCCAAGCCGCCATGCCCGCAAGCTTGTCGTGCCCCAATCGACACCGATCATCCGCTGACACCGCTCGCGCTATACAGCTCCGGCATCGACGAAAAAATTATGGGCGGTGATCAATCGGCTGTCATCCGCGGCCAACCACAGCGCCATCCGCGCGCAATCGGCCGGGTCAAGCTTTTCCTTCAAACATTGCCGTTTGAGCAGATCCAATTCGCCCTCCGGCGTCAGCCATTTCTCGATCTGGCGTTTTGTCATGATCCAGCCGGGCAGAATGCAATTGGCTCGAATTTTATCGCCACCGTAATCCCGGGCCAGACTCCGTGTCAGCGCTTCGATCCCTGCCTTCGCCGTGACATAGGCCGGCATGCCGCCCTGGCTCAGATGCCAGCTTGTCGACCCGAAATTGACGATCGCCCCGCCACCTGCACGTTGCATCATCGGTATGATCGCCTGGGCGGCAAAGAACTGGTGACGCAGATTAACCGCGAGCCGCTCATCCCAATAGTCCGGCGTTACCTCCATCGTATCGTGCCGTTCGTCATTTGCCGCGTTGTTCACAAGCACGGTGAAATCGCCCACCGCGTCGCGTCCCTTGGCGATCGCGATTTTGAGTGCGGCGATGTCACGCAGATCGCATTCAATGAACAATGGCGCGGGAAAATCACCTCGGCACTCATCGATCACGCGCGCCCCGCCGGCCGGATCGATATCGACGAAGACAACTTTGCAATGCTGCTCGGCAAAGTGGCGCACCAAAGATGCGCCGATACCGCCACCACCGCCGGTGATGAACACCGCGCGATCGCGCAGACTGGGATAAATCGCTTTGTTAATGTCAACCATGGTCTCTCACTATGTTGCTGTACGCATCGCGCGATATTCGCGCCGCACGATATCGAGCAGCGCCTCCACCGAAGTATCTTTTGCCGCACCTTCGAAAGTAACGGTGCCACGTTGCATCATCATGATACGATCCGCGATTTCCAGGGTCTGTGCGTAATTATGCATAATCATGATGATCGAAATATCGCCCCGCGCCCGCTGGCGTTGAATCAAGTCGATGATCAACCCCGCCTCGCGCGCGCCCATCGCCGCCAACGGCTCGTCGAGCAACAGGACCTTGGCGCTGGAATAAACCGCTCGCGCTATCGCTATTGCCTGACGTTGTCCGCCCGACAGCATCGCCACCTCGTCATCCACCGACGACACATTCACACCAATATCATCGAGTGCCGCCGCAGCCCGGGTCCGCATTGTCTTGTGATCAAGCATGCCGAACCGGTTTCGCAGTTCTCGGTTCAGAAACATATTATGATAAATTGACAAGGTATTGATCAACGCCAGATCTTGATAGACGCATTCTATTCCTAAACTGCGCGCGTGATCCACCGAATTGAGCGTTACCGCTGCGCCATTAACGAACATCTGCCCGGAACTCGGCCGATGGAATCCAGTGATGATTTTCATCAACGTGGATTTACCAGCCCCATTGTCACCCAATATCCCAAGCACCTCGCCCTTGCGCACATGCAGTGAGATTCCCGACAACGCCGTTATGTTGCCAAAATTTTTGGTGATCTCGGAGGTGCGCAACGCTTCATCGCTCACGACCGGCCTCCCCGATTAAGCCGCCCGACATGGATATTGGCGATCATTGCAATCAAAATAGCGGCGCCAATAATCATATCAAAGGTAAACGCATTGATGCCCTGAAGTGTAAACCCGTCCTGCAATACGCCTAACACAGTCGCGCCGATCAACCCGCCAATGATCGTCCCCGACCCGCCGGCCAGCGAGGTGCCGCCGATCACTCCCGACGCCACCGCCAGAAACATGATATTCGTGCCGCCGGCCAATGGATCGGTAGAGCCGATCCGAAATGCCTCCAAAATCCCGGTGATCCCACCAAGAATGCTGGTCAGCATAAAATTGCCAATTTTAATTCTTGCCACATTGATGCCGGCCTCACTCGCGCCGGTCAGGTTGCCGCCCACTGCAATCGTGTGCAGACCCCACCGCCGATGTCGCAACACCATGTGCATGACCGCCACGATCAACAGCGCCCAGAGAAATTCATTATATCCGGCCGCGCCAAAAATATTGGCAATCGTTTGGCCGCCCGGTGTGTTGATTGGATAACCGCGAGATACCGTAAGTGTAAATCCATTTATCAGAAACAAGGTACCTAGCGTCGTAACAAAACTCGGCACCTTCAGCAGCACTGTGATCGATCCATTGATCAGTCCGATCAAGGCGGACACAATCATCGCGAAAATAAACCCGACGAACAAGCCCATTCCGGCGTGAACCGAAAACGCCATGATGAAGGGGGCCAGCGCGAAAACCTGGCCGACCGAAAGGTCGATTTCACCACAAATCAGCAGCATGATTTCGCCACACGCGATAATCGCGGAAGGCGCGATAAATTGCGAAAGAGTTTGCAAGTTCGGACCGGTCAAGAAATTTTCATTGACCAATGAAAAATATAAAAAGAGAACCAGCGCAACTACGACAATACTAGCCTCACGTAATGCCAGTAATTTCGTTCCACGTTGGCGATACGTCAAAGATGTCACGCTCATGAAACGTCCTGACTGTTAGCGTTGGGCTGACAACGACAATAATACTGGCGAATAATCGCCGAACAACACATGAACGCCTGGCGAGAGATTCAAGGACGGCGCTCGTCCTCCCCTTTCACACCAGGCATCTCGATTTCGCGGCCGCGATCAGCCAGCGATTGGGCCGGTACGTGGTACGATTTCGGCCTTGGAAGAATTACCTTCATAACGGGTTTTAGTATCGAGATACGGCTTTACTGAAGCTTTATCGATGAATTTCAGACCGGTGTTGATGTCTGCCGGTCCCACCAACCCACCTGAAACCTTGAACATGAACATTTCCATCACCGTATAGAAGCCTTGAAGATACGGCTGCTGATCAATCGTGAAATCCAGAAACCCCGCGTTGATCAAATCAAGAGTCTTCGGTAAGAGATCAAAGCCACCGGCATGAATTCCCTTTTTTTCCAGCCCGAACTGCCGCATTACCTCTCCAACACCCTGGGTCGAACCTGCATCGACCGCGAACATGCCTTTGACCTTTTGATGACCCAGATAATACGCTTTGATTTTCGTCAATTCCTCATTGACGGTGGGGCCAGTCGTGATCTCCTGATAGGAAATGCCCTTGCCGAGCTTCTTGATCGCAGCGGCCGCCCCATCGATCCGAGGCTGAATGTTTAACTGTCCCGGTGTTGCGATAAATAGCGCAACATCGCCTGATCCAACCAGTTTTACGATTTTTTCGCCCATCTGATAGCCAGATTCGAATAAATCCTGACCAATATAGGCAAGGCGCTTATTGCCAGAATTCGCCGGGGCATCGGCATTATAGGCAAAAACTGGAATTCCGGCCGCCAGTGCTTTGCTCGTCGGTGCGTTGAATGCCGTCGGATCAACAATCGGCACCGCTATCGCATCGGCTTTACCTGCGATGGCAACATTCATCGCATCAACCATATGCGCCACATTGGACGTCTGAGAACCAGTCCATTGGTAATCGCATCCGAGCAGCGCGCAAGCGTCATGAATGCCATATTGCGTCGGGACAAAGAACGGATTGGTCGTCACGTGATTGACAAACACGAACTTCCACCGAGGGTGTGCCGGAAACGGAGCTGTATTGCCAGCCTCGGCGTTGCGGATTCCCGCGGCGAGTACCGCAGCGGCGCCAGCCAGCGAAACGCCGTGCATCATGGCGCGGCGCGGCAGCATCCGCGCAGCATGTTCCAGCGCTTGATCTTCACTATTGGTGGTCATGGTTTCCCCCTTTTTTGCCAGCGGCCTTGAACCGACCGTCCGACGAGCTTGGACGTCTTTTAACGATTTACGTCATACCGCGCCTTGCCATCCGTGGCAATTGGCGGACCACGGTTCCCCAGTACAAAACGTGAGGCGAGAAACCGGTTAATCCACTTTCAGAATGGCTCTCAAATCGCTCTCAAAAGCTGGTTTTTCCGACAGATCCAACCCCGCTTCAATCGCGGTCAAATGAGCGTGCATGAGCGCCACGGCATCCGATATCCGGGCGTCGGCCAAGGCTTCAATCAGATGTTGGTGATCATCAACCCGGCAGCAAATGGAGCCGCTATGCTGAAACAGGGCGATGATCAGCGAGGAGCGGCTCACCAGATTCGACACGATATCCGCCAGCACCGGATTACCTAAACCTTCCGCCAATCCGATATGAAACAGCCCCGACTGCGCGATCATACCGGTCCGATCCTGGGCTCGATGCGCGTCGATCTCCGCGTGCCAACACGCTTGTAACTTAGTGATCAGACCAGGCGCGATCGCGCCGGATTGCCCCAAAATCAATCCGGTCTCGATCAGGTTACGGGCCTGAAAGATTGCGCGCGCCTCCTCAGCGGTCGGGCAGGCAACCACGGCGCCGCGACCTGGCGACAACGCAACCACGCCTTCGTGCGCCAGAGTAAGCAGAACACGTCTGATCCGCATCCGGCTTGTCTGGAAAATCTCGGCAAGCTCTTCCTCAGTCAAACGAGTACCCGGAAGCAGCCGCTGCTCGACTATTGCGCTGTGTAACGCTCGAAAAATTGCAATCTCCGCCGTCGTCAAGCCTGACACGGCCCGCAGCGACAGCACTGGCGTCAAGCGGGGGGACGCGGCCGGCTCGGTGATCAAATTCATATAATTGTTCACAATCGAGTTAATTTTTGTTGACATCTTCGTGTGGATGAAGTCAATATGTGTTCAAACGACAGGCGAAACAAGCCTGAGGGAACAACAGCGTCACGGCTCCGATATTTAGCGCAACAGGAGCCTGCCATGAGTGATTTCACGATTGCCGTACCCCTTGCCGAAAGTTTTTCGGATCGATTGTATAACGATGATTTGGCTCCGCTCGCCAGAATCGGCGCCGATGTCGCGCCTGGAAAATCGCAGAGCTGGACGTGGTATAACATCTTCGCGTTCTGGATGGCCGACGTCCACAGTGTTGGCGGTTATGTTTTCGCAGCCAGTTTGTTCGCCACCGGGCTCACCGGTTGGCAAGTGTTGATCAGTCTCCTGATTGGCATTTCAATCGTGCAAGTTTTCGCTAATTTGCTCGGAAAAATGGGTCAGCAGGCCGCGGTTCCCTATGCCGTCGTCGCCCGCGTTTCGTTTGGTGTTTTTGGGGCCAATATCGCGGCTGTGATTCGCGGCGCGATCGCCGTTGTCTGGTATGGCATCCAAACCTACCTCGCGTCCGGCGCGCTGAACATTCTGATCCTGAAATTTGATCCCGCCACCGTGGCGATGGAAAAGGCGAGTTTCCTCGGCCTGTCTGAGCTCGGCTGGATCAGTTTTCTTCTGGTCTGGTCACTCCAGGCCATTGTCTTCTGGCAAGGGATGGAGAGCATCAAGCGCTTCATCGACTGGGCCGGCCCCGCCGTCTATGCCGTCATGCTGGCTCTCGCCGTTTGGATCGTCTCGCAAGCTGGGGTCAGCCACATCAGCTTCGACCTTTCATCAACTCCACTCCATGGTGGCGCTGTCCTTTGGCAAATGATCCTCGCCATTGCCCTGGTCGCTGGATATTTCGCGGGTCCTACCTTGAACTTCGCTGATTTCGCCCGATACTGTGGCACCAACGCCGACGTTCGGAAAGGCAATTTCTGGGGTCTGCCGGTCAATTTCCTGCTATTCTCAATTGTCACGGTCGTCGTCGTCTCTGGCACCATACCGGTCTTTGGCCACATGATTACCGACCCTGTCGTCACTGTCGGCAAAATCGGCAATACCGCGGCAGCTCTCCTCGGAGCCTTTACCTTCGTTACGGCTACAATCGGCATCAATATTGTCGCGAATTTCGTCTCCCCCGCGTTCGATTTTTCGAACTGCGCCCCAAGCCGGATCAGCTTTCGTATGGGCGGCATGATCGCAGCAGTCGGTTCGGTCTTCCTGATGCCCTGGAACCTGTTCAACAATCCAGCGGCCATCCATTACACGGTCGATCTCCTCGCAGCCGCGATCGGCCCGCTCTACGGAATTCTGCTTGCTGATTTCTACTTGGTAAAATCCCAGAAAATCGACGTCCTCGCCCTGTTCAGCGATCGGCCGGGTGACAAATACTGGTACAGCAATGGCTTCAATCCGGTTGCCGTCAAATCTGTGATAATCGCCAGTCTGGTTGCGATCGGTACCGGCTTCGTTCCAGGTGACCTCAAGACATTCTCTCTTTTCATCGGCGGCGGCGTCGCGGCGGTGCTCTATGTCGCGCTCTCACGCAACAGCGGGAAAATAACGACGATTTAGTCGTTCGTCCAACCGCAGCCTCGCGTAACGCCAAACTCATTATTTAAAGGTAACGACCGATGACACACATGAACTCGTTCACGTGCCTGCTCGCCTGCATCGCCATCGCCACAACCCCCGCCGTTGCCACCGCCGCCCTCACGCCGCCCGCCCCGATGGCACTGGATGGCGGCCCATTGGGACCAATCGAAATCAATATCGGAGCCGATGGGTATGGCTATGCGGTCAGCAACACGCCGGCGGCGATAAAAGCCGACGGCACACAATTGCAAAATGCACTGATCGGCATCAGTACCACCACGGGCCTGATCCAGGCGACTGTGCGGGTCGGAGCCTATTCAGGTGTGGTCCTTGGCTATCCACCGGGGTCGGCGACGCCAAATGGTCAGAACTATCTGCCATTCAGCGGCCTCTACGCCGGATATCTGTCGCTGGTGCTCACCCCTCACCTCACCATCTCGGCCGGGCAACTCGGCACACCCGAAGGATTCGAATCAGCACAGGATTGGAACAATTATAGCATTTACCATAGTGAAATTGCCTTCGTCGAACCGGCTCAGTCACGCGGTATCAACGCGTCGGGGAGTTACGGCGCAATCAACGGTGTGATCCAGCTTGATGATGGCTATTACACCAAGAGATTGAACTATCTGCAATGGCTACTCACCTACACCGCATCGCCCGCCCTCAGCGTTACCATAAATGGCGCAAGTCATATCGATACCACTGGCCCCAATGTTACAGGTATTGGCAATCTCCTTTATAATAACTCATCGCTCTATGGTGGGTGGGTTACATATGCCGCGAATAATTTCACCGTCACTCCAGAAATTCAATACGAGTACACTAACGCAATTCGCCGTTACCAACCTGCGGAATTACTTGCCGGTAGTGCAGCAAACTTTACATCGGCTGTCTTCGCCGATTACGGATTTGCAAAGACCCCCTACTCGCTCGGCGGCTTCCTCGAATACGCCGCTGAAACACCCGCCCATCGCGATGGCGCCGCCGGTGATTATTTCGGCTACGGACCCGGCACCACCCTATGGGGCGCCGCGGTCACACCGACGTGGCAATACAAAAATCTGTTTGCCCGGACCGATTTCGCCTTCATCCATATCAATAAAGGTGCCGGCGGGATCAACGCGCAGCTCTCGGCTATCGCGGAAATTGGACTGCTATATTAAATCCACCCGTTGGAGCGTTATGCTTTCAGCCTAACGCTCTATCTCTATGTTTTTTCGAGCGATTTCATGCGATTATGTTGCCGCTGCTTCGTCAACCTAATCGCATATCGCTCTAAAATCTGAAGCTTCAGCCAATTACGCGACTATGGTCTTGCAGGATGCGATCACCCGACATCACGAAAACCCGGCGTGTCGCTGAGCCGCGGTGCGCGACTCAAAGCCGCGATATCTGGAAACGGGCGACAGAGCGCCCGATCTCCTGCGGTCATCATCTCGATTGCCGACGCGACTGCCAGCGCTTTCGCGTCGGCATGCCGTGCCGTAATAATTTGAACCCCGAACGGCAATCCCTCCTCATCCTGCCCCAACGGCAGCGACAGGGAGGGATGACCCACCAACGTCACCGCATATGCCAGCCCTAACCAGTGATAATATGATTTTGTCGCGACGCCATCGATCTGCGTTGGAAACAACTCGGTCCATGGCCGCGGCGTTATCGTTACGCTGGGCGCAATGAGTACGTCATGGTCTATGAAAAATGACCGCCACGCCTGATATATTCGCGTCTGAATCACCATCGCACGCGCCACATCCGCCGCCGTATAACCTAGCCCTTCCTCGACATTCGCACGCACGTTTGCCCCTAGACGTTCCGGGTTGGCCCTGAACGTCGCACCAAACGCGGCCAGAAAATTCACGGCGCGCAGTATGGCAAACGCCTCATCGGCTCCCGCGCAATCGGGTGTCGCAGTCTCGGCACGACCGAACCAGCGGGCGATGCGCGCGGTTTTAGCCGCGAAACATGAGCGCACCGCGCGCGAGGTCGGCGCGAAACCGAAATCCGCGGTAAACGCCACCCGCAATGTGGCCAAATCGATCGATGGCACTCGCAGCGCACCCCTCGGAAACGCCAGCATATCGCGGTCGTCATACCCGATCATCGCGCTCAGCATCAGCGCGAGATCGGGCACATTCCGCGCCATCGGCCCCAGCACAGACAAGGCCGACGCCCCCAGAAGACGTTTTTCCGATGCCACCATCCCCGGCGACGGCCGCATCCCGACAACACCACAAAATGCCGCTGGATTGCGCAGGCTGCCCCCCATATCCGAGCCGGTGGCAAGCGGCACCATCCCGGTCGCCAATGCCACAGCCGATCCACCGGATGACCCGGCTGCAGATTTCAGCGGATCGAACGGATTACCCGTCGCGCCATAAACGGCATTGATCGTATTGGCGCCTGCACCAAACTCCGGCGTGTTGGTCTTGCCGAGAACAATGCCTCCCGCCGCACGTAACGACGTGACAACGCGCTGATCCACGCGTGGGACATGATCGCGAAACATCTGGCTGCCGTAGGTGGTACGAAGCCCTGCAGTGTCTTCGAGGTCTTTCACCGCGATCGGTAGACCGTGCAACGCACCGAGCGCCGATCCTGCCATCACCGCCGCTTCGGCGGTCACCGCGGCGGCACGCGCACGCTCGAAGTCACGCGCAACCATCGCATTGACCGCATGATCAACCGCTTCAATCCGCATGATGCAACTATCGACCAGTTCGACCGGAGATAACTGCCGCGCTCCAATCAGCCGGCGCGCCTCCACGGCAGCAAGGTCGCATGGCTGCATCATTACCTCCTCAATCGATATTGAACGATGTGTGCCATCGATCTACCGATCCAATCAAGCGAGGAGATCGCCGGAGCGGTCAGCGCGCGGCCATACCGGGAGTGATACCATAATACTGGTCCACTTGCTGACCATAAATGCCGTCAGACCAATCAGGCACCGCACTCGTCGCGAACGACGGCCCTCCTTCAAGCCGATCACGCTCGACATCGACAACATAACCGCCCTGGCGCGGGTCATAATTCAGCAAATGCCACGGCAGCGGGTGATAATGTTCACCGAACCCGAGGAATCCGCCGAACGACAAGATGGCGTAATCAACACGACCAGTCCGCTTGTCGATCATGACATCATAGATCGATCCGATCGAATCACCCTGACGATTATAGACATGAGTGCCGCTGACTTTACTCGCCGCGATCAGACTCCGCGTTTCACCCAGCGACACGAGATCGTCGTGCCCCGGCATCGCGGAACGTTCTGGATTGAAGGTGCCGCTGGTGTTGCTCATCTCGGAAATCTCCATGATTGCCCCGAACCTTATGGATCGAGGTTGTCATGATGTCGGGCAGGTCAATCGCGGATACGAGGGGGGATTGGATTAAAACGACGTTTTCCATGATGAAGATGTAACGACAATCCTGGTCCATCACACCGACCCGATCAACCTCTCATCAGAATTGCCGGCAAGCGGCATCATGTCACCAGCTTCCGGAATGGCAGAGTCGCTCGTACCAGTATCGAGATCATCGTTCCAAGGTGCTATCAAATTGCCAAACGTCAGTAGGCCATCCCAGGTAATTAGCCCCGGATGAGTGGCAGACTCCGTTCAATCAAGGAGGCTACAAATGAGTGAGATGTTGAATGGTTTCGTCGAAACATCACCCTTGCGACTGAAGGTCGGCCTCGCCGAGATGCTCAAAGGTGGCGTGATCATGGATGTCACGACCGTCGAGCAGGCCATAATTGCCGAGAAGGCCGGCGCTGTGGCCGTAATGGCTCTCGAACGCGTACCGGCACAGATCCGTGCGGAAGGGGGGGTCGCCAGAATGGCGTCTCCGCGCAAGATCAAGGAAATCATGGCCGCCGTCTCGATTCCGGTTATGGCAAAGTGTCGGATTGGTCATTTCGCCGAAGCGCAGATTCTACAGTCCCTGGGTGTCGATTTCATCGACGAGTCCGAGGTGTTAACCCCCGCGGACGAAGTACACCATATCGATAAACATGCATTTGCAACCCCCTTTGTCTGCGGCGCGCGTGATCTTGGCGAGGCCTTGCGCCGGATCGCGGAGGGCGCGGCGATGATCCGCACCAAAGGCGAGGCCGGCACCGGGGACGTCGTTCACGCCGTTCGCCACGTCCGCCAGATCGCCAGGGATATTCGTGGATTGACCGTTTTGCGCGAGGACGAGCTGTTTGCTGCGGCGAAGGCGTTCGGTGCGCCCTACGAACTGGTCAAGCTGGTCGCCGCAACTGGCGCGCTACCGGTCCCGAACTTCGCGGCCGGTGGCATCGCAACCCCTGCGGACGCCGCTCTTGTCCGCCAACTGGGCGCCGAGGCGATCTTTGTCGGTTCGGGTATTTTCATGACAGACTCACACCATCTCGCCGATCCTGGCGAAGCCCGATCACGCGCCGAGGCCATCGTTCAGGCGACCACCCATTTCGACAACCCTCAGATTCTCGCCGAAACAAGCGAGGCCTGTGTCGGTTCGATTCGCGGCCTCGCCGCCAGCGCATTGGCCGAAACTGCCTTGCTGCAAACCAGGGGCTGGTAGCTTGTGACAATGACCGGCCCGTTACCAACGCCGTTGACGATCGGCGTGTTGGCATTGCAAGGGGATTACGCAGCGCATGCGAAGGCCTTGCGCGCCAGCGGCGCTGATGCGGTGCTCGTCCGCCAGGCGGCGGCGTTGAACGGGCTGGATGGTCTGGTCATTCCGGGCGGAGAATCCACGACGCTTCTGACATTGCTCGAGCGTGCCGGCATGTTCGAGGCGTTGCGGTCCTTTGCCGCGGCATCGCCGGTGTTCGGCACCTGCGCGGGCTGCATCCTCCTCGCAAAGAATGTTCTCGGTTCAAACCAACCAAACCTCGCGGCGCTCGACATCACTGTGGAACGCAACGCCTACGGCCGTCAGATCGATTCGCGGGTGGTCCAGAGCGATTGCACCCTGCCAGGCGGGCCGTTGGAAATGGTGTTCATCCGAGCGCCACGTATCGTAGGTACCGGCGATACTGTTGAAATTCTGGCGACCTATCAATCTTATCCAACGCTGGTGCGGCAGAAAACCGTGCTCGCGGCAACTTTCCACCCCGAACTATCGGCAGACCATCGGGTGCATCGTCTGTTCTGCTCCATGGTGCGCGATGCAGCAGCGGAGGCCATGCATCGGACTGGACGCGGCGAGATTAAGACGCTAACATATTAAAACTGTTTGTTGCTGGTTTTCTCTCATAAGTTTCAAAATCACTCGGGACGCGCTTTGGCGGGACGATGAAAATGACGTATGACATCATTGTAGTGGGCGGCGGCCCTGCGGGACTTTCCTTTACGCGGTCGCTGGCGGGGAAAAATCTGCGGATCGGGATTGTCGAGCGCCAATCCCGTCAGGCGCTTGAAACACCGAATTTTGACGGACGGGAGATCGCCCTCACCCATCATTCAATCGCGCTGCTTAACCGCCTCGGGGCCTGGGACCGGATCGATCCGGACGACATCGCACCGCTCCGGCGGGCCCGTGTTCTCAATGGGCGTTCACGCTTTGCCCTGCGTTTCGATCCTGATGGGGTCGGTGGTGATCGGTTGGGCGTGCTCGTTTCCAATCATGCGATCCGCCGTTCTCTGTTCGAAACAGTTGCTACGCAGCCGGACGTAACAATCATCACCGATGCTTCCGTCAAGACTGTTTCAACCGATAACACGGGTGCGACCGTAACGCTCGACGATGGCAGCACCCATCATGCCCGCTTGGTCGTGGCCGCCGATACCCGGTTTTCGGAAACCCGCCGTCACATGGGAATTTCTGCTGAGATGCAGGATTTTGGCAAGGTCATGCTTGTTTGCCGCATGGCCCATGAGCGCCAGCACGACGGTATTGCGACGGAGTGGTTCGGCTACGGCCAGACGATGGCCATGCTGCCGTTGCACGGCAATGTTTCCTCTGCCGTGGTAACCCTTCCGGCCCGCGAGATGAACCTTCTGATGGCTCTGCCGCAAGCACAGTTCAACGCCGAGATCACGCGACGGTATCGCAATCGTCTCGGGGCCATGACCCTTGCGTCGACGCGTCACACCTATCCGTTAGTCGGCGTCTATGCCCAGCGATTCACCATGAAGCGATTCGCCTTGATCGGTGATGCGGCGGTTGGCATGCACCCGGTTACTGCGCATGGTTTCAATCTTGGTCTGCGTGGAGCCTACGCGCTCGCCGACGAGATTTGCGCTGCGGTGAAACTTGGTCACGATCCCGCCGATCCGGCGGCGCTGCGGCGATACGCCCTCGGGCATCATCGTGCGGCGAGGCCGTTATACCTCGCGACCAATGCGACCGCGCGGTTTTATACCGATGACCGTCTACCAGTGCGTGTGCTGCGTGGCGCCGTCCTGCGGATCGGCCAAGCGCTCCCGCCGATGCGTCATATGGTGGTTGGCCACTTGATGGATATGCCGGCCATGGGCAAGATCGCTTGATCGGGACGCGGCCGCCTCGCCAAAAGGGTTGAATATATCCGCCGGAAACGGGTGGCGTGTCGATCATTCCGAAGCGGTCATGGGCATTTCTCAAGCGTTAACCGCATTCACCGCGGCCCCATCATCCGACGGCGCAAACGCTTCTTGGATCAGGCAACGGGTTTATCGGGATTGGCGAGTTCATCGGTGGCGCGCCATTCGGCGGCGACGTAGTTGATAATCAGGGACGTCCGCAAACCCCTGATCGGTCGAGGGCTGAAGCCATGCCACGTCGCATCACCCGGAATGAAGATCAACCCCGCATTCTGTCGATAAGGCACCGATGCGACGCGTTTATGCGCCGCCGTGTCGTCGTAGATATCCGTGCCGGCATCATGCAGCGCTGGATCGTCAGACAGGTAAATCAGCATCGTGAATCGCTTAACCGCAATATCGCAATGCGGTTCGAGCCAGAAACCGTCGGTATCCTGGCAATATTCAATCCGTAATCGAGCCCCGCCCAGATCAGCCCCAGTCAAATCAACGATCCCTGTGACCACATCAGGATGTGAGAACACCTCAACCAGATCACGGGAGACGGCAAACTGACTCTGTATCGCCGGCGTAAAATAGACGCGCGTTGCGTTATTACTCTCTCGCCGCCCGTCAAACTGGCCAACCGACGGCGGCGTGAAGGGCAAAGACGACAACGTCGCGATCATCGACGCAGGCAGAATATCGTCGAGCAACCAGTGGGCGAACGGCACATCCTCGGCATGGGCAGCACCGAAACTGGCCAGAACATGGTCCGCGAACGACATGGTATTGGCCGCTTCAACCTCCATGGTGACCAACCAGGCGCTTGACGGTGGCCGACAGCTTATGGCGGGCTAAATTCTTGGTCAGCGCCGCTTCGGAAACCAACCAGTTGAACATGATGCTTCGCCGTTCGCCCTCGAATATCTCGTGACCATGCCAGGATCGATCGGTGCGCAGGAACGCCAGGAATGTTCCACCCGAGGGCGAAACCTCTGCAATCATGTCATCGAGATCATCCGGGCCGCGCAACAAGCGAAGCCGCCCCCCTTCGGCCATCCAATGGCGATCATTCAGATAGAGCAGGCAAGTGAGGAATTTGTCCTTGGAATCGGTATGGATTCGTCCATCCCGCCGCTGCGCCCGCCCCCGCACCGTCACCATCAATGGCTTGCCCGCCAGCGTTACGCCAAACTTCCGCTCCAGGAGCGCCTCGAGATCCCGACTGCGAATCGCCTCAACCAACCGCTCAAACGCCGGTCCATATCGTAGCCCGGATACCGGGAACACGCCGGGCTGCGTAATCGGCGGAAAATCATCCCGCACCATCTCGAGGTCCCGATCATGAACCACGCCCTCCGCGACCATATACGGAAATGGCGTTGTCGCCACGGCAGCGCGATCGAGCGCCTCGAAATCAAGCAATCCAGTGCCCACGGCGAGATTCATGCGCCGCATAAAGCAGCAATTCGGCTCGATTTTCCTTGATTTGGATCATTGACTTTTTAAGAACCGCCTACCTCCCGGTATCACTGTCACCACTTCGACAACAAGCTCCTCCGCACCCATCAACCAACCACCGACTCAATAACCGCAGCGATCTTTGACAAAGTCGCGGTCACGATGGCGAATGACCTGGTGCCACCCATGTCACCAGGCGCTGATGAGCATGGCGAACCAGCCATTGCAGGTCATGATAATTGACCGAACCTGGTATTCGATTGCGTCCAACATACACGACCGGCACGTAATGAATCCCCAGCGCCGCGCCCCGGCGCAAATTGCCGTCAACGACCCGCGCAACCGCTGGGCTGACCAGATCCCGCTCGAACCGCGCGACGTTCAGACCGATCGTCGTCGCATCCGCACGCAAGACCGCCATGGTCGGCAATCGGGTCTGGCGCATCAACAAGCCCTGCATCGCCGATGATTTGCCCTGCATGCCGGCCGCCACCAGCGCTCTCGCCCCCAATACGCTCTGCGCCCCCAAAATCGGCAGGTCGACCGGCACATAGCGAATCTCCGGATCATGCGCGATCAGCCGCTCGATCCTTCGATTCATTGCCCGACACGGCATGCAGGACGTGTCGTAGAAATCAACGATTGTGATCTGCCCGTTCGGATTGCCAAGAATCTGATCGCCCGGCCGGATCAGGCTCGAGGCTGAAATCGACGCTACGGGCGCGGCGGTAGCCGGCACCACGAGCGAAGCAGCGGCGATCGCTGCAAACGCCAGAAACAACCTGATATGCACGGTCAACCTCCGGAAACGAGTCCATCATTGAGTCGAAATGAATTGTCTCAGTTTTGAGGGTTGATGCGTTGGAACTGTTTTCCAACGCCAGCGGGGACCGCTCGCGGAGAGCCATCTCCTTGTATTTTGTGTAGCCGCGAAGAATGAACGCCAGATTAATGCCTCGGTGATGAAGTTGCTTAGCCGCCGGTTTTACTTGACGCAAACGACGATAAGCTCGACCATCGCACGAGGAGGATCGTCATCATGAACGTCACCACCAAAATCGTCCCGCCGGCCGGCATCGACCCCGCTGAATGGGCAATCCGCTGCGACCTCGCGGCACTCTATCGTCTGGTCGCGCATTTTCGGATGACCGATTTCATCTACACCCATATCAGTGCCCGCCTGCCCGGCCCGGACCATCATTTCCTGATCAATGACTACGGCGTCATGTTCCATGAAATGCGGGCTTCCGATCTGGTCAAGATCGACATCCACGGCAATCGAATCGAAACCCCCGGCATGACGGCAAACAAGGTCAATCAGGCCGGCTTTACCATCCATTCCGCCATCCATATGGCCCGGCCAGACCTGATGGCCGTGGTTCACACCCACACATCAGCCGGTATTGCCGTCGCCGCGCAGGAGCAGGGGCTGCTGCCGATCAGCCAGCACGCGATGAAATTCTATGGCTGCCTGTCCTATCACGGCTATGAGGGCATCGCTCTCGACCTCGATGAACGGGAACGCATCGTCTCCGATCTGGGCCAGAACAAGGCAATGATTCTGCGCAACCACGGCCTTCTCGTGGGTGGTCGTACGATCCCGGAAGCGTTTCATGAAATCTATTTCCTCGAACGCGCCTGTCAGGCGCAGGTTGCTGCCCTCGCAGGCGGCAGCAAGCTGGTCATCCCACCGCGTGAAGTGTGCGAACACACCGCCGCCCAATTCAACATGGATGCCGAAAAACGCATGGCACATTACGAAATGGCGTGGCAATCGGCGCTGCGCCTGATCGATGGCGGTGCCGATTATCGGAGTTAACCGAACGACCGCGCCTTAGAGCGTTATGCTTTCAGCCTAACGCTCTATCTCTATGTTTTTTCGAGCGATT
>NZ_JBMFGY010000047.1:0-1205 GCF_049977125.1 Acidiphilium sp.
GTGCGGAAGAGCACCCCATCCTACGAAGTTACGTGAGGTTTCACCGGTACGGACCAGATTAAAAAGAGTTTTTTGGTTCTTTTTTGCAAAAAAGAACGCCTTGCTTGCCTTGCCTTGCCTTGCCTTAACTTAACCCGGCCGTGCCGATGGGGGGTGGATGATCGGGTCAGGCGGGATGTTCGGCTTGTGTGGGTTCGGGGGTTTCGGTGCAGGGGATGCGGCGTTGGTAGATCAGGGTTTCGGCGCCGAGGGTGATGCGGGCGTCGTGGTTGAGTTCGATCATTGTGTCGATTCGTCGTCCATTGACGAAGGTGCCGTTCGATGAGTTCAGGTCGCTGAGGTAGGCGGCGCCGTTGCGCAGGTCGATGCGGCAGTGGCGGCGCGAGATTTCCCGATCTGGCAGGATCAGGTGGCAGGGGGCGGTTCGCCCGATCAGGAAGCCGCCTGTGGTGATGGCGATGTCGTGGGCGGTGCTGTCGTTGAGGTGGCAGAGGACATGGCACGGCAGGGGCGCGGCGCGGATCAGCGTGCCGTCAAGGCTGGGCATTGCCGCAGAATCGGGGCTGGGGAGGCGGACCCGCAGGATTCGCACGGGGCGGGGGATGTTTTTGAGCAGATGCTCGCCGAGATCGATCATGTCGATCGTGATTTTGCCGGCGACATCTTCCTGCACCCGGCCGGAGACGCAGATGCCGCCCGGTTCGGCCAGGGGTTCGAGCCGGGCGGCGATGTTGACGCCGTCGCCGAGGAGATCGTCGTCCTCGATCACGACTTCGCCTTGATGGACGCCGATGCGCAGGCGCACTGACTCGGCCTCGACGCGTTCGGCGTTGAGGCGGTTGAGGCCGTCCTGGATGTCGATCGCGCAGCGCAGCGCGAGGACGGCGCTGGGGAATTCGGCCAGCATGCCGTCGCCGGTGCGTTTGAAGATGCGGCCGTTGCGGCTGGCGATGGCGGGTTCGATCACGTCGCGCCTGGCCTGGGACAGGCGGGCGAGGGTGGTTGCCTCGTCCTGCCCGATCCGCCAGGAGAAGCCGACCATATCGGCGGCGAGAATGGCCGCCAGTTTGCGATTTGGTTCGTCGAAACCCAAGGAACGGCTCCTCGAATCGGCTTGAAATGGTGGAGTCGGCTCGAAATGGTGCGTGATAAAGAAATGTTTGATAGATCGGCGGGGCGGTGATGGCAATTCACGTTAAATTTGC
>NZ_JBMFGY010000047.1:1305-24163 GCF_049977125.1 Acidiphilium sp.
CGGGTTATGATTGACCAAAGCGTTAAATACCGACAGTATCGGGCAGGTTAAGGCCGGAATGGCCGACAGGAGGATCGATGTCCATCACACAACTGACCTGGCGCCTCGCGCTGCTTTTGACCGGGGTTGCCGCCGCTACCGGGACAGCGCTTGCGGCGCCGGAAACGCTTCAGCTCACGCCGGGCAACATGCTGGCGCAGACCCATTCGAGTGCGGTGTTGTTCACCGTGACCGGCACGTATCGCGCGCTGTCCGGCACGCTCGCGTTCGACCCGGCGACGCGAAGTTGTTCGGTCGATGTGGTGTTTCAGACCCGCAGCCTCGCGCTGCCCAATGCGATCGTGCGCGATCAGGTGATGGCGAAGGATTTTCTCGACCCCGATAAATATCCGACCTCGCGATTTGTCGGCACCTGCGTCAAGGATGGCACGGTGTTGGCCGGGGCGCTGACCAATCATGGCCAGACCCATCCGTTCGACATGGCGGTGACGTATCGGATGGCGGGCGGCAAGCTGGTCGGGATCGATACTGCTGGCGCGTTCGATCGTTACGAATGGGGGCTGACCGGCGACAAGATGACGGTGGGGCGGATGATCAGGGTGACCAATGAAATTTCCCTGGATGGCAAGCAGCCGGGCTGAGTTTCGGCGTGGGCAAGCTGGTCTGGCTCGCATCCTATCCGAAATCGGGGAATACGTGGCTGCGCGCGTTCCTCCATGCCTATCTGAGCGATGCGCGAGCGCCGGTGCCGCTCGACCGGCTGACCGAGTTGACGACGGGCGAGAGCGGGGCGGCGCTGTATCGGCGGCATGATCCGCGCCCGGCCCATTGTTACAGCGTGGCGGAGGTGATGCGGCTGCGCCCGCTGGTGCATCGTGACATCATGGGCGGCGATGCGGCGCGGGTGTTCGTCAAGACCCATAATGCCGCGATCCGGGTTGCCGGCGTGCCGCTGATGACGCCGGAGGTGACCGATCGGGCGATTTATGTGCTGCGCGACCCCCGCGATGTGGCGATTTCATACAGCGCGCATCTGGGCATGGCGCTCGATGCGGTGATCGGGCTGATGGCGCGGGATGCGGCGGTCAGCGGCGGGGATGACGACAAGGTGCTGGAATTCATCGGGTCGTGGTCGCGCCATGTCGACTCCTGGACGGTGGCGCCGCCGCAGAAGCTGCTCGTGCTGCGTTACGAGGACCTGCTGGCCGATCCGGTGGACGGGTTTGGCGATGTTGTGCGGTTTCTCGGCGCGGCGCCCGATGCCGGGCGGTTGCGGCGCGCGATCGGGTTCAGTGATTTCGCGGCACTCAGCGCGCAGGAACGCGCTTGCGGGTTTGCCGAACGCCCGGCCGGCGCGCGTGGCGCGTTTTTTCGCGCCGGCGTCGCGGGTCAGTGGCGAACGATGCTCAGCGCGGCGCAGTGCCGCCGGATCGAGCGCGATCATGCCGCGCCGATGCGCCGGTTCGGGTATATCGGGTGAGGTTGGTGCGCGGAGCCATCAACCGGCTGGCCGGGTGCGGGCGGGGCGGCGGAGCAGGGTGCGCAGCTCGGCGGTGTGGAACGCGCCGATGGCGAGGCCGATTGCGGCGAAGCCGGTGATGCCGAGGGTGATCAGGCCGATCAGGGCGAGGCTGGCGGGCAGGTGCATCAGCGGTGTCGCGCGCAGGGCGATGAGCAGCGCGGCCATGGCGGCGCTGGCGGCGATGATGCGCGGGAGGCGGTGGATGAGGCGGCGGTCCGGCGCGAAATCGCGGTGGCGGCGGAGCAGGAGTGCGAGGATCGAAACGTTGAACCAGGCGGCGATGCTGGTGGACAGGGCGATGCCGATTTGTTGCAGCGGGTGCATCAGGGCGAGGTTGAGCGCGAGGTTGAGCGCGACGGCGGCGAGGCCGATTTTCACCGGGGTTTTGGTGTCGCCGCGGGCGAAGAATCCGGGGGTGAACAGCTTGACCAGAACGAAGGCGGGCAGGCCGAAGGCATAGGCGGCGAGGGCGGCGGTGCTGCGCGCGGCATCGGCCGTGGAGAAGGCGCCATGGGCGAACAGCGTGCGCATGATCGGCAGGCCGATCGCCGCCAGCGCGGCGGCGGCGGGCAGGGTCAGGAGCAAAGCGAATTCGAGGGCGCGGTTGAGCGTGGCGCGGGCCTGTTCGGTTTCGTTGCGGCGGAAATGACGCGACAGGCTGGGCAGCAGAACGGTGCCGAGGGCGGCGCCGATGACGCCGAGCGGCAGTTGATTGACCCGGTCGGCGTAATACAGCACCGAGACGGTGCCGTTGGGGAGAAGGGAGGCGATGATGGTGTCGACCGTGAGGTTGAGCTGGGTGACGCCGGCGCCGATCAGCCCGGGGCCGAGGCGGCGCAGCACGATCATCGCGCCCGGCGTGAGGCGCGGCAGACGCAGGCGCAGCGGGGTGCCGGCGCGCGCGAGGGCGCGGCCGAGCACGGCGAACTGGACGATGCCGGACAGCGCCACGCCGTAGGACAGCGCCTCGGGCACGTGTTCGCCGCGCGCGCGCAGGATGAACAGGGCGGCGATGATGCAGACGTTGAACAGGATGGGTGCTGCGGCGGCGGCGGCGAAATGGCCGCGCGCGTTCAGCACGCCGGCGAACAGCGCGCACAGGCAGATCAGCCAGAGATAGGGGAAGGTGATGCGCGAGAGATGCACCGCGAGGGCGAATTTGGCGGGTTCGGCGCGAAAGCCGGGGGCGAGGACATCGAGCACCTCGGGCATGAAGATCATGCCGAGCGCCATCAGCGCGAACAGGAAGACCACCATGATCGCGGTGATGTCCTCGGCGAGGCGGCGGGCGGGGGCTTCGCCCTCGTGGCTGAGGGTGCCGGTGTAGGCGGGGATGAAGGCGGCGCTGAACGCGCCTTCGCCGAACAGGCGGCGGAACAGATTGGGCAGGCGCAGCGCCACGAAGAACGCATCGGCCGCCGGGCCGGCGCCGAGCAGGGCGGCGATCAGGATGTCGCGCGCGAAGCCGAGCACCCGGCTTCCCATCGTCCAGGCACCGACGGTCAAGGCATTTCGGATCATGGGGCGGGGTTTAGAGCAATATCGGCCGGACGGGAAAATCCGCGCCGCGCGGGTGGATTTTAACCGGGGTGATCCTCTGCTAGGCAGGCATGATGGATACGATCTATCGGGGTGATATCGCGACAAAAGCGGGGCGGCGGAATGCGTGGATCGATGCGCTGTTCATCGATCACGCGGTGCTGCGGCTGGGCTGGACCAATTTCGCCGCCGTGGCGGAGGGCGCGTTGTATCGCTCGAACCATCCGGTGCCGTTTCAGCTGGCGAAATTCACCCGCACGGTCGGGTTGCGGGCGGTGGTGAATTTGCGGGGCGAGTGCCGGAATGGGTCGGATGCGTTGTCGCGCGATGCGGCGCGGCGGCTGGGGCTGGAATTTTATGATATCGCGCTCGAGTCGCGCGGGGCGCCGCACAAGGACCGGATTTTGCGGCTTGCCGGGATTTTCCGGACGATGAAACGGCCGGCGCTGGTGCATTGCAAATCGGGGGCGGATCGCGCGGGGATTGGCGCGGCGCTGTTCGTTTTGATCGAGGGCGGCACGGTGGCGGCGGCGCGGGCGCAGATGAGCTGGCGGTTTGGGCATATCCGGCAGTCCAACACCGGGATTCTCGACGCGTTTCTCGACGAGTACGCGCGCGGCGGCGAGGGGCGCAAGCCGTTCCTCGACTGGGTGAGCGAGGATTACGACGAGGCGGCGCTGCGGCTTCGCTTCGCTGCGCGGCGCGGCGGATCGCTGCGGCACCGGGTTGCCCGTTTTGTGAACGACAAGGTGCTGGCGCGCGAGTGAGCGCGCGAGTGAGCGCGCGTCTGGCGCTCAGGCTTCGGGTGGGGCGACGATGATCGGGATTTCGCGCGGCTCGATCTGCGGCTGGTCGCCGAGGCCGTTGGCCTGATCGTTATCGTCGCTCTCGATCTGGTTGTCGTCGCGCCGGCCGTTGGCGTGGCCGTTCTGGTTGTGCTGCTGATTGCTGCCCTGGTTGCCTTGACCCTGGTTGCCTTGCGCCTGGTTCATCGCGGAGATGATGCGGAAATAGTGCTCGGCATGCTGGAAATAGGCTTCGGCGGTGACGCGGTCGCCGCTGCTCGAGGCATCGCGGCCCATTTGCTGGTATTTGTCGTAAAGCTGCTGGGCGGTGCCGCGCACCCGCTGTTCGGGGCCGTTGCTGTCGAACACGTGGTTGCGGTTGAGCGGGGTGCCGCTGCTCTGATAGCTGCGGAAATTGCCGCCGCCGTTGCCGCCGCCGTTGTGAGAGCGATTGTTGCGCCCGCGTATGCGTTTGATGTTCATCGAGATTCCGTCATCCTGTTGCAGTCCGACCATGAGTGCGCCGGATCCGACGATCCGCTGACCCGATGATACGTTCATGGCTCGTGGCAAGATCGTTCGATTGTGTTCGATCTGGCAAATCCGATCCGGCGGTTTACATCATGGTCGAACGCCGATGGATAGATGGACCCCTCGACTGTACGATTCGCCTGTATGACCGCCAACCCGGATCAGAGACACCCGGGCATCGAACGTTGCTCTGGTTCCATAGTCTAATTCGGGGAATTCACCAAATGGTTTTTTCATGCGGTGGTGCGACGGCGGTGATGACCACGGCGCGCGGCACGCCGGCGAGATCGGGGTGGCTGAGGGCGGCGAGGTTGTGGCTTGCGGCGAGGGCGGCGATCGGTTCGGCCTGGGCAATGCCGGCTTCGAGGATCGCAAGGCCGCCGGGTGCGAGCAGGCGGGGGAGATCGGCGATGATGGCGCGGTAGGCGGCGAGCCCGTCCGCCCCGCCATCGAGCGCGGCGGTGGGTTCGAATAAGGCGACGTCGGGCATCAGGGTGCGGATGATGGCGCTGGGGATGTAGGGCGGGTTGGACAGGATGAGGTCGAAGCGCTGGGCGATCGGGGCGGCCCAATCGGCGACGAGGAACGCGCTGCGGGCGGCCAGGCCGAGGTCGCGCGCGTTGCGGCGGGCGAGGGCGGCGGCTTGGGGCACGCGGTCGGTGCCGATGCCGTGGGCGTCGGGAAATTCGGTGAGGGCGGCGAGCAGAAGGGCGCCGGTGCCGGTGCCGAGGTCGAGGATGGCGCGGACGCGCGCGCGCGCCGGGCGATGGTGCAAGGCGGCCTCGATCAGGGTTTCGCTGTCGGGCCTGGGGATCAGCGTGGCCGGGGAGACGGCGAGATCGAGGCTCCAGAATTCGCGGCGCCCGGTGATGTAGGCGAGCGGTTCGTGAGCGGCGCGGCGGGCGGCGAGGTCGTGGCCGGCGGTGGGGGGGACGTGGTCGCGGGTGAGCAGGCCGGCTTGCGTGCAGCCGAGGGCGTGGGCGAGGATCAGCCGCGCCTCGCGGCGCGGCTCGGGGATGCCGGCGCGTTCCAGCGTTGCGGCGATGGTGGCGAGCGCCTGGGCGAGCGGGATCATCGTGGTTGGGTCAGGCGAGGGTGGCGAGCCGGGCGGCCTGGTCTTCCTCGGTCAGGGCGTCGATGATGTCATCGAACTCGCCGAGCATCACCCGGTCGATTTTGTGCAGGGTGAGATTGATGCGGTGATCGGTCACGCGGCCCTGGGGGAAATTATAGGTGCGGATGCGCTCGGAGCGGTCGCCGGTGCCGACCTGGGATTTGCGGTCGGCCGCGCGGTCGGCGGCGAGGGCGGCGCGGGATTGTTCATAGAGGCGCGCGCGCAGGATTTTCATCGCCTTGGCGCGGTTTTTGTGCTGGCTGCGCTCTTCCTGCATCGTCACCACGATACCGGTGGGGAGATGGGTGATGCGCACCGCGGATTCGGTTTTATTGACATGCTGGCCGCCGGCGCCGGAGGCGCGATAGACATCGATCCGAAGGTCGGACTCATTGATGTCGACATCGACCTCCTCGGCCTCGGGCAGGACCGCGACGGTGACGGTCGAGGTGTGGATGCGGCCCTGGGTTTCGGTGGTCGGCACCCGCTGGACGCGATGCACGCCTGATTCGTATTTCAGCCGGGCGAACACCGAGCGGCCGGTGATTTCGGCGATGCCCTCCTTCAGGCCGCCGAGTTCGGTTTCGGCGTAATCCATCACCTCGAAGCGCCAGCCCTTGCTGTCGGCGTAGCGCTTGTAGGCGCCGAACAGCTGGGCGGCGAACAGCGCGGCCTCGTCGCCGCCGGCGGCGGGGCGGATTTCGAGGATGCCGGCGCGGGCGTCCGCCTCGTCGCGCGGCAGGAGCGAGAGGGTGATCTCGCGTTCGAGCCTGGGCAGGGTCTCGCGCAGGGCGGCGAGCTCGGCGTCGGCCAGATCGCGCAGATCGGGGTCGGCGCGGGCGGCCTCGGCTTCGGCGAAGGCGCGCTGGGCGTTGCGGAATTCGATGACCTGCGCCTCGATGGTCTCGATTTCGGCGAGTTCGCGCGAGGCGGCGACGAAGCGTTCGCCATCCAGACCGGAGGAGAGCATCGCGCGCAACTCGGTGGCGCGATCGACGATGCGGTCGAGTTTGTCGGCGAGGATCATTGCAGCCGCGCCACCAGATCCGTGATCGCGACCTCCTGCTGGCTGCCGTCATCGAGGGTTTTCAGAGTCACCGCGCCGCGGGCCAGCGCTTCGGCGCCGATCAGGACGGCGGCATGGGCGTTCAGCTTGTTCGCGCGTTCCAGCCGCCGCTTGAGATTGCCGCGATAGGCGAGATCGGCCGCGATGCCGGCGCCGCGCAACCGGGCGAGCTGGTCGATCGCTTCGGGTAATTCGGCGTCGCTCATCGGGATGATCGCGACCGGGCGCGGCACTGGCGGCGCTTCGGCCAGCAGCATCGCGAGGCGCTCGATCCCCGCACCCCAGCCGATTCCCGGCGTCGGTGGTCCGCCCATCTGTTCGACCAGCTGGTCGTACCGCCCGCCGCCGAGCACGGTGCCCTGGGCGCCGAGGGCGGTGCTGACGAATTCGAAGGCGGTGTGGTTGTAATAGTCGAACCCGCGGACGATGCGGGGATTTTCGACGAAATCGAGGCCGAGCCGGGTCAGGATGGATTTCAACCCGTCGTAGAACGCAGCCGAGACGGGGTTGAGGTGCTGATGGATGAGCGGCGCGTCGGCGAGCAGCGCGATGTCGGTCGGGTCCTTGGAATCGAGAATCCGCAGCGGGTTTTTGACCAGACGTATTTTGCTGTCGGAAGAGAGATCGGCGTGGTAGCGCGAGAGATAATCGACCAGCGCGGTGCGATAGGCATCGCGGCTCTCGCGGTCGCCCAGCGTGTTGATGTTGAGCGTGATGCTGTCGGTGATGCCAAGCTCGCGCAGGATTTGCCAGCCGCAGGCGATCGCCTCGGCATCGGCGAGCGGTTCGGCGGCGCCGATGATTTCAAGCCCGATCTGGTGGAACTGGCGATACCGCCCCTTCTGGGGCCGTTCGTAGCGGAACATCGGGCCGGTGTAGAAGATTTTCTGGGGCAGGGTCTGGGTCAGGCCGTTGGAGACCAGGGCGCGGCAGATCCCCGCGGTTCCCTCCGGCCGCAAGGTGAGACTGTCGCCGCCGCGATCCTCGAAACTGTACATCTCCTTGGTCACGACATCCGAGGTCTCGCCCAGATTACGGGCGAACACCGCGGTTGCCTCGAAGATCGGGGTGGACCACTCGGCGCAGCCATAGAGCGCGGTGATCCGCCGCGCCGTCGCCACGACATGCGCGTGCCGGCGGCTGGTCTCACCGATCAGGTCCTGGGTGCCGCGCACGGGTTGCAGTTTGGTCACGTCGGAATTCCTCGGAATGTCATGGATCGGGCGGGTTTGCCGGAAATCATCGGCTTTGAACAGCGCGGCAAGGATCGGGCGGTGCCGTTCGTTGCGCGTCAGGATCGGGGGTGGCGTGTCGTTACCAGTTTTGAGGTTGTTAACCAATAAATGGTTAACAATCATTTTGCGTTGCACAATCAATGTTTTTCTGATGACTGGCTTGCCAATGGGCGCGATTGCGGCGAAGGAGGATGGGGTTGTTTCGAAGGAGGGGATGATGGCGGCACGCCAGGCGAAATCGGTCAGCAGGGCTTCGAGTGTTCCCGCGGCGAGATCGGGGTCCGAACCGGCGGCGCGCCGGCGGGCGGGCAAAACCGCTCCCGCACTCGATCGTGAGGCGTTGCTCGCCGCCTATGCCAAGATGCTGCTGATCAGACGGTTCGAGGAAAAGGCCGGCCAGTTATATGGCATGGGTCTGATCGGCGGGTTCTGTCATTTGTATATCGGTCAGGAGGCTGTCGTGACCGGGATGCAGATGGCGCTGGAGCCGGGCGATCAGGTGATCACCTCCTATCGCGATCATGGTCACATGATTGCGTGCGACATGGACCCCAGGGGGGTGATGGCCGAGCTGACCGGCCGGTCCGGCGGGTATTCGCACGGCAAGGGCGGCTCGATGCATATGTTTTCCAAGGAAAAAGGATTCTACGGCGGCCATGGCATCGTGGGCGCGCAGGTCTCGCTCGGCACCGGACTCGCGTTCGCCAATCATTATCGCGGCAACGACCGGGTGACGCTGGCCTATTTCGGCGAGGGCGCGTCGAACCAGGGGCAGGTGTTCGAGAGTTTCAACCTGGCCGCGCTGATGAAGCTGCCGGTCGTTTTCATCATTGAAAACAACCGCTACGGCATGGGCACCAGTGTCGAGCGCGCCTCGGCCTCGCGCGATCTGAGCCAGAACGGCGCGCCGTGGCATATTCCGGGGATGCAGGTCGATGGCATGGATGTGATGGCGGTGAAGGCGGCGGGGGATCGGGCGGTGGCGCATTGCCGCGCCGGCAACGGGCCGTTCCTGCTGGAAATGAAGACCTATCGCTATCGCGGTCATTCGATGTCGGACCCGGCGAAGTATCGCACGCGCGAGGAGGTGCAGAAGATGCGCACCGAGCATGATTGCATCGATCTGGCGCGCAAGGCGCTCGAAGGCCTCGGTGAATCCGAGGCGTCGCTGAAAAAGATCGATGATGAGATCAAGGCGCGCGTGCAGGACGCCGCCGTATTCGCGCAGGAAAGCCCTGAACCCGACGAGGCCGAGCTCTGGACCGATATTCTGGTGGAGGGTTAGACCATGAGCACCGAAGTTCTGATGCCCGCGCTGAGCCCGACCATGACCGAGGGCAAGCTGTCGAAATGGCTGAAAAAAGTCGGCGATTCCGTGAAATCCGGCGATGTTCTGGCCGAAATCGAGACCGACAAGGCGACGATGGAGGTCGAGGCGGTCGATGAGGGTGAGTTGCTGAAGATTCTGGTGCCGGAAGGGACCGAAAATGTGGCGGTGAATGCGCCGATCGCGGTGCTCGGCACCAGGGGCGAAACCGTCGCCCCCGCAACGCCGCCGAAAACCGAGGCCGCAAGCGCGGCCCCAAGCGCGGATAAGCCTGAGCCGAGGCGCGAAGCCAAGTCCGACCCGAAGCCCGCGCCCGCGCCGGCCAATGAGAAGGATTGGGGCAAGACCAGCGAAATCACCGTGCGCGAGGCGCTGCGCGATGCGATGGCCGCGGAGATGCGCCGCGATGGCGATGTGTTTTTGATGGGCGAGGAGGTGGCGCAATATCAGGGCGCCTACAAGATCAGCCAGGGGTTGCTCGATGAGTTTGGCGAGAGGCGCGTGATCGACACGCCGATTACCGAACACGGCTTCACCGGCATGGCGGTGGGGGCGGCGATGTCGGGTCTGAAGCCGATCGTTGAGTTCATGACGTTCAATTTCGCGATGCAGGCGATCGACCAGATCATCAATTCCGCCGCCAAGACCCTGTATATGTCAGGTGGCCAGATGGGCTGCCCGGTGGTGTTTCGCGGCCCCAATGGCGCTGCCGCGCGCGTCGCTGCCCAGCATAGCCAGTGCTATGCCTCATGGTACGCCCATTGCCCGGGGCTGAAAGTGGTTGCGCCCTATTCGGCGGCGGATGCCAAGGGGTTGCTGCGCGCGGCGATCCGCGACCCCAACCCGGTGATCTTTCTCGAAAACGAAATTCTCTACGGCCATAAATTCGAGGTGCCGACCGATGAAGATTTCATCCTGCCGATCGGCCAGGCCAAAATCGAGCGGGTTGGCGAGGATGTCACCATCGTTGCGTTCTCCCTGATGGTCGATGTCGCGCTGAAAGCCGCCGAATTGCTCGACCAGCAGGGGATTTCGGCCGAGGTGATCAATCTGCGGACGATTCGCCCGCTCGATATCGACACCATTGTCGCCTCGGTGAAAAAGACCAGCCGGGTCGTCAGTGTCGAGGAGGGCTGGCCGTTCGCGGGCATCGGGGCTGAAATCGCGATGCAGATCACCGAACACGCGTTCGACTGGCTGGATGCGCCGCCGACCCGGGTTTCCGGCCTCGATGTGCCGATGCCCTATGCCGCCAATCTGGAAAAACTGGCCTTGCCCCAGCCCAACTGGGTGGTCGATGCCGTGAAAAAACTGTTCTGAACCGGGAGCGCTGCCATGGCCACCAACATCCTGATGCCGGCTCTGTCCCCCACCATGACCGAGGGCACGCTCTCGAAATGGCTGAAACAAGAGGGTGACATTATTAAATCGGGCGATGTGATCGCCGAGATCGAGACCGACAAGGCGACCATGGAGGTCGAGGCGGTCGATGAAGGCGTGCTCGGTAAAATCCTGGTCGCCGCCGGCACCGAGGGCGTTGCGGTGAACGCGCCGATCGCCGTGCTGGTCGATGCCGGTGAGGCGGTGCCGAGCGCGGCACCGGCTTCGGCGCCGGCGGTAGAGATGCACGCACCGAAACCCGCCCCCGAAGCCCCCCCGGCGCCGGCACCGCGCGAGGCCCCCAAGCCGAACGGACATTATGAAGCTGATCGCGGCGAACGGCTCTTCGCCTCGCCGCTCGCGCGGCGCATGGCGCAACAGGCCGGGCTCGACCTTGCCAGCATCGCCGGTTCCGGTCCGAACGGTCGCATCGTCAAAGCCGATATCGATGCCGCGCGCGGCAAGGCGCCGGCGGCCAGCCAACCGCAAGCCACTGCCGTGGCCGCGCCGCCGGCACCACAAGCCGCCGCCCCACCTGTGCTGGCGAAACCCGCGGAGATCACCGCCCCGCATGATGCCATCCCGCATTCCTCGATGCGCAAAATCATCGCCAAACGCCTCCAGGCCGCGAAACAGACCATCCCGCATTTTTATCTCAACATGGATGTCGAGCTCGACGCGCTGCTGAAACTCCGCGCCGACCTCAATGGCCAATCGCCCAAGGAGGGGCCGGGCGCCTTCAAACTCTCGGTCAATGATCTGATCATCAAGGCCTGCGCCCTCGCCCTGCGGCGGGTGCCCGACGCCAATGCCAGCTTCACCGACGAGGCGATGATCCGTTATCACGATGTCGATATTTCGGTTGCCGTCGCGATCCCGGACGGGCTGATCACCCCGATCATCCGCAAGGCCGACCAGAAAGGCCTGGCCGCGATCAGCAATGAGATGAAAGACCTCGCCGCGCGCGCCAAAACCGGCAAGCTCAAACCCGAAGAGTTCCAGGGCGGCTCGTTCTCGATCTCCAACCTCGGCATGTTCGGCATCACCAGCTTTTCCGCCATCATCAACCCGCCGCAAGGGGCGATCCTCGCCATCGGCGCTGGTGAAAAACGCCCCGTCGTGCGCGGGTCGGAATTGGCGGTCGCTACTGTGATGACGGTGACATTGTCGTGCGATCATCGCGTGGTGGATGGGGCGATCGGGGCCACGTTCCTTGGTGCGTTCAAGGCGATCGTTGAGACGCCGCTTAGTCTGATGCTGTAGGGATAAGAAAAGATGTTCTTTTTTGAAAAAAAGAACCAAAAAACTTTTTTGAGTTGGGTCGTTGGCTGTGGCGATCGAGCGTCTCCGGACCAGATTAATGAAAGTTTTTGCTGCTTTTTTCAAAAAGAAGCCTTCCCTTCTTGATGACTGATTTTATCCTTCGAAACGCGACGCCTGGCGATACCGGGGCCGTTCTCGCCCTGGTGCATGATCTGGCGATTTACGAACGCGCGCCGAATGCCGTGGCGATGACCGCGCCGATGTTGCACGCGGCGCTGTTCGGCGCTCGGCCGCTGGCTCAGGCGATCGTTGCGGAGGCGACCGAAATCCTCGGTTTCGCGGTTTATTTCACCAGTTTTTCGACCTGGACCGGCAAGGCCGGGCTTTATCTGGAGGATTTGTTCGTCAAACCCGCCGCACGCGGCCAGGGCATTGGTAAGGCTCTGCTGCGTCATCTGGCGGCCGAGGCGATTCGCCGCGATTGCGCCCGGCTGGAATGGCAGGTGCTCGATTGGAACGAACCGGCGATTGCATTCTACAAATCCCTCGGTGCCGAGCCGCTCGATGAATGGACGCGCTATCGCGTCAAAGGCGAGGCGCTGGCAGCCCTCGCCCAGCAGGAGATCCAACATGGCTGATCAGAGTTTCGATGTCGTCGTGGTCGGTGGCGGGCCGGGCGGCTATGTCACCGCGATTCGCGCTACCCAGCTCGGGATGAAAGTGGCGCTGGTCGAGCGGGAGAATTTGGGCGGCATCTGCCTCAACTGGGGCTGTATTCCGACCAAGGCGCTGCTGCGGTCATCGGAAATCAACCATTTGCTGCATCATCTCGGCGAATTCGGGTTTGCGGCGGAGAATATCAGTTTCGATCTGGCCAAGGTGGTGAAGCGCTCGCGGGCGGTGGCGAAGCAATTGTCGTCCGGCGTCGCGCATCTGATGAAAAAGAACCGGATCACCGTGTTCGATGGTTCCGGCGCGCTCGCCGGGGTTCGCACGCTCAAGGTCGAGAAAGACGGCAAACCCGTCGCCTCGCTGACCGCGAAGCATATCATTTTCGCAACCGGTGCCCGCGCCCGCGTGCTGCCCGGCCTGGAGCCGGACGGGACTTTCATCTGGTCCTATCGCGAGGCGATGGTGCCGGATAGGATGCCGAAATCCCTGGTGGTGATCGGCTCCGGCGCGATCGGCATCGAATTCGCGAGTTTTTACCGCAACATGGGGGCGGAGGTGACGGTGATCGAGGCGCTGCCGCGCATCCTGCCGGTCGAGGATGAGGAAATCTCGGCTTTCATGCACAAGCAGTTCGAAAAACAGGGCATGAGGCTGCTGACCGGTGCGGTGTTCAAGAGCGCCGAGAAGGGCAGGGACAGTATTGTCGTGACGGTCGATTCCGGTGGCAAGGAACACAGGATCACGGCGGATCGCGCGATTTCCGCCATCGGCATCGTCGGCAATTTCGAGAACCTCGGGCTCGAGGCGGCCGGCGTGACGATCGAGCGCACCCATGTCGTGGTCGATGGGTTCGGGCGCACCGGGGTGGAGGGGATTTATGCGATCGGCGACCTGACCGGGCCGCCCTGGCTTGCCCATAAGGCCAGCCATGAGGGGATTATCTGCATCGAGAAAATCGCGGGGCTCGAGCCGCACGCATTCGCGACCGGCAATATTCCGGGTTGCACCTATTGCCGGCCGCAAGTTGCTTCGGTGGGCATGACCGAGGCGAAGGCGAAGGAATCGGGGCGCAAGATCAAGGTGGGGCGGTTCCCCTTTATCGGCAATGGCAAGGCGATCGCGATGGGCGAGGCTGAAGGTATCATCAAGACGATTTTCGATGCCGAAACCGGCGAAATGCTTGGCGCCCACATGGCCGGCGCCGAGGTGACCGAGATGATCCAGGGCTACGTCATTGCCCGCCAGCTCGAAACCACCGAGGCTGATCTGATGCAGACGGTGTTCCCCCATCCGACCATCAGTGAAGCGATGCATGAATCGGTGCTTGACGCCTATGGTCAGGTCATCCACTTCTGAGCATCATGAGGATAGAAATCGACCACCGACAGGCAGATCCCGAGCGGGTGCGCCACCCCGAAAAACAGGGGCGGCCGGATCATCCAATTCAGCGCAAACCCGCCTGGATCCGGGTGAAGGCGCCGACGCATCCGATCTATGCCGAGACCCGCGATTTGATGCGCGAGGGCGGGCTGGTGACGGTGTGCGAGGAGGCGGCCTGCCCGAATATCGGGGAGTGCTGGTCGCAGCGCCACGCCACGATGATGATCATGGGCGAGATCTGTACCCGCGCCTGCGCCTTCTGCAACGTGAGCACAGGCCATCCCAACCCGCTCGCCGCGGATGAGCCCGAACGCGTTGCCGCCGCCGTCGCCAAGCTCAGGTTGCTGCATGTGGTGATCACGTCGGTCGACCGGGATGATCTGGCCGATGGCGGGGCGGCGCATTTCGCCGCGGTGATCGCCGCGATCCGCGCCGCTGCCCCCGCCACCACGATCGAGATTCTGACGCCGGATTTTCTGCGCAAGCCCGGCGCCGTTGAAACGGTGACGGCGGCCCGGCCGGATGTGTTCAATCACAATCTTGAAACCGTGCCGCGGCTGTACCCGACGATCCGGCCCGGCGCGCGCTACTTCCAGTCGCTGCGTCTGCTCGATCAGGCCAAGCGGCTCGATCCGTCGATTTTTACCAAATCGGGTCTTATGGTCGGTCTGGGCGAGACCCGTGCTGAAATCGGCCAGGTGATGGATGATCTGCGGATCGCCGAGGTCGATTTCCTCACGATTGGCCAATATCTGCAACCAACCGTTAAGCATGCTGCGGTAGACCGGTTCGTGCCGCCCGATGAATTCGCGGAACTGGCCGCGATGGCGCGGGCGAAAGGGTTCCTTATGGTTTCGGCGACACCGCTGACCCGATCGTCCTACCATGCCGGTGCCGATTTCGCGGCGCTGCGGGACGCCCGCGCGGCCAGGATCGCCGCCTGACGATGCCGAAATACTCCGAACGGAAACTGGTGCCTTACCGGCCCGATCAGATGTTCGATCTGGTGGCGGATGTGGCGAAATATCCGCAATTCCTGCCCTGGTGCGTCGGCGCGCGCATCCGCTCGCACCATGGCAAAGTTGTGATCGCGGATTTGACCATCGGTTTCGGCCCGTTTCGCGAAAGCTTTACCTCGCGGGTGACTCTGGAGGCGCCGGAACGCATCCATGTGCATTATGAGAACGGGCCGTTCAAATATCTGCGCAATGAATGGCGCTTCATCCCCGATCCGCGCGGGACCGTGATCGATTTTTTTGTCGATTTCGAGTTCCGCAGCTTCATCCTGCAAAAGGCGATCGGCGTGGTGTTCGCGGAAGCCGTGCGGCGCATGGTGGCCGCGTTCCTGACCCGGGCGCGGGTGATTTATGGGGCGCCACAGGTTGCGATTATACAGGAGGAAGTTAAAGTTTAGACTACTTTTTTGTAAAAAAGTAGCAAAAAACTTTCGCTCCTTTGGGCAAGATCCCGCGGGGACACCCAGCCCAAATTATAGAGAGTTTTTTGGTTCTTTTTTGCAAAAAAGAACACCTTTTTCTTCCCTCCCAAAGGCCCGCAATGTACGCCCCCATCCCCCTCGACCCGGCCGCGCCGCCGGTCTCCATCAATCTGTTTTCCGACACCCAGACCCGCCCCTCGCGGGCCATGCGCGAAGCCATGCTGAGTGCCGAGGTGGGTGACGAACAGCTCGGGCTCGATCCCACCATCAACGCGCTTTGCGCCCGTGTCGCTTCGCTGCTCGGCAAGGAGGCGGCGATGTTTCTGCCCTCCGGCGCGATGTGCAATTCCGTGGCGATCCTGACCCATTGCCGCCCGGGCGATGAGATCATCGCCCATGAATCAGCCCATATCATCGAGGCCGAGGGCGGCGCGCCCTGGGCGCTGGCCGGCGCGCGGGTGCATGGGCTGCCGGGTGCGCGGGGGTTTTTCACGCCGGATGATCTGCGTGCCTGCCTGCGCGCGCCTTCGCGCTACGTCGCACCGCAAACCCTGCTCGAAGTGGAGCAGACCTCGAACCTTGGCGGCGGCGCGGTCTGGCCGCTCGAGGTGTTGAACGAGCTCGCCGGCATCGCGCATGAGGCCGGCATGGCGACGCATATGGATGGCGCGCGGCTGATGAACGCGGTGGTCGCCTCGGGCGTTTCGGCGGCCGATTATGCGGCCCCGTTCGACACGGTGTGGATCGATTTTACCAAGGGGCTCGGCGCGCCGCTCGGGGCGGTGCTCGCCGGGTCCGCTGCGGTGATAGATCGGGCCTGGCGCTGGAAGCAACGGCTCGGCGGGTCACTGCGCCAGGCCGGCATCTGTGCTGCCGCCTGCCTTTATGCGCTCGATCATAATGTCGATCGCCTGGCCGAGGATCACGCCAATGCGCGGCGGCTCGCGGCGGGGCTGTCCGGGATTGCGGGGTTGCAGGTCGAAACCCCGGAGACCAATCTGGTCTATGCCGATGTCGCCGCCAGCGGCAAAACCCCGGGCGACTGGGCGGCGGTGCTGCGGGCGCAAGGCATCATGGTTTCAGTGATGGGCCGCACCCGGCTGCGGCTGTGCACGCATCTCGATGTCACTGCCGACCAGATCGAGGCGACGATCGCCGCCTTCCGATCGATCAACTGACGATCGGGTCCTCGCCCTCGCGCAGCAGCGTGTCGATCGCGGCGACGGTCGCGGGGGGCAGGTGGCGGAGCCGGCGGGCGAAGCGGTTGGCAAGTGCTGTCTGTTCGGGTGTCAACCCTGCGCTGTCGAGCCGCAGCTTCGGCTTCGAGACCCGCGCGAGATCGGCCAGATCATGCGCATCGTCCCAGATCAGGCCGAATTTCTCGCAGATCTGATGGATCAGCCCCGGCGAGGGCGCACCGCGCCGGCCGTGTTCCAGCGCCGAGAGATAGGCGGGCGAGATGTCGAGGGCGGCGGCCATGGCGCGCAGGGTGATGCGGCGTTCGGCGCGCAGGAGGCGGAGTTTGGCACCGAACGGTGTCATGGCCGGTTGCGCCGGATCAGCACGCGCAACGCCCCCTCGTTCGCGGCGTGCGGATGGCAGACCGCGAGGATCAGCGCGTGCAGCGGTGAATCGTTGAGCCAGAACGGCACTTCACGGCGCAACACGCCCTCGCCGCCGCCGCGCTTGCCATGGCCGGTGACGATTTCGACGCAGCGCAGCCCCTGGGCCGCGGCGCCGGCGATCAGCGCGGTCACGGCGACATGGGCGGTGGGTTTGGTCATGCCGTGCAGGTCGAGCACGCGGTCTGGCGTGATCTTGCCAGCGCGGAACCGGCCCCATGTGGCACGATCTAGGCCGGGCGGCGCCACGCCGATCGCCAGCGCGGCACGGCGGGGGGCTTTGGGCTTGGTCCTTGGTGCCGGTGGGGCTGGGGTGGGCGCGGCTGGGGTAACGACGCGCTCGATGATCGCGGATTCGGACGGCATCGGCACGGCCACGCCCGGCAGCGGCGTCACATGGCGCAGATACCGCGCCCACGCCTCCAACTCGGCCGCAGGAATAGGTTTTCGTCTGATTCCCATGGCTTCTATTTAATGAAAGTTTTTGCTTCTTTTTACAAAAAGAAGCGCTTACTCGACGTCATCATTCGCCCCGACCAGAACGATATGCAGCCGGCGCGGCCCATGCGCGCCGAGCTCCAGGGTGCGTTCGATATCCGCCGAGCGCGAGGGGCCGGTGACCAGCATGACATTGCGCGGCATCGGGCCGGCGGCGCGTAGCCGGTCGAACGCGTCCTCATACGGGCCGACGATGGCAGAGGTATCGAGCACGACGATTTCGGTATCGGGCAGCAGGTTCAGCGTGGTGGGGGTATGCGCGCCGGAGGGCAGCATCAGCGTGCCGGTTTCGGCGATGCCGGCGAATCCGGCCTGGAGCGAGACCATGTCGGCCGGGGTGGCGCGGCCGGGGCGCGTGGTCAGCATCGGGTGCGCCGCCCAATCGATGGCGTCGAAATCGGGGTGGGGCGCGATCACGAGGTCGAGCGGCAGGTTCTGGCCGCGCAGATAGGTTGCGATCGCCTCGGGCAGCGCCGCGCGGTCGTCGATGCGGTCGATCGTGGCGTATTCGCGCGTGGCGTTGGCGATGAACAGCGCGATCAGGGCGGCGTGATCCTGCTGCGACCTTGCGGGAATGATCTGGCGCGGGTGGGCGGCGAGGCGGGCGGCGATCATCATTTCCTGATCCGCCGGCAGCGCGCCGCGGCCGAGACCGCGCCGGATACTGCCGAGAATCGCGGCTTTGCGGGCCTGGTTGTCGATTTTCATCGGTTGCGCTGCTCCCGTGCATAGCGGGCGAAGAAGGTTTCGCCTTCCGGCGCGGGCATGTCGCGCGAAGCGGTCCAGGCGCCGGCGAAGGGCAGCCAGCCGAACCGGCCGCGCCGTCGCCCGGCAAATCCCATCGCCCTGGCGGTGATGCGGGTCACGGCGCGGTACAGGGTTGGACGGCGGGCGAAAAACCCCCAGAGCCCGATGCCGTAGCGAGTCGTCGCCGGGGTGAGGTTACGCTCGAACGCGCGCTCCCGCCAATGCCGCATCATGCCCGTAAGCGGGATTTTCATTGGGCAGACGCTCTCGCATTTGCCGCAGAAGGTCGAGGCGCTGGGCAGTAATTGCGCCTGATCGGCGCCGAAGATCGCCGGGGTCAGCACGCTGCCCATCGGGCCGGAATACATCGAGCCATAGGCATGGCCGCCCACCGTGAGATAGACCGGGCAGTGGTTCATGCAGGCGGAGCAGCGGATGCAGCGCAGCATGTCCTGGAATTCGGTGCCGACCATGTTGGAGCGGCCGTTGTCGAGCAGGATGACGTGATATTGCGCCGGACCGTCGAGATCGTCCGCGCGTTTCGGGCCGGTGGAGAAGGTGGTGTAGACCGAGAACTCCTGGCCGGTCGCCGAACGGGCCAGCACGCGCAGGAGCGAGAGCGTATCCTCGATGGTGGGCACGATTTTTTCGAGCGAGGCGAGCACGATGTGAACGCGTGGCAGGGTTTGGGTGAGGTCGCCGTTGCCTTCGTTGGTCACGATGATCGAGGTGCCGGTTTCGGCGATCAGGAAATTCGCCCCGGTGATGCCGACATCGGCGGCGAGGAATTTTTCGCGCAGCACGGCGCGGGCCTCGGCCTGGATGTCGCGTTTTTCGGCGAAGACCCGATCGGCCGGCAGATGGGTGTGGGCGGCGCGGAAACTCGCCTCCCAATCCTCGCGGTTGAGGTGGAAGGCCGGGCCGATGATGTGGCTGGGGGCCTCGTTGCGCAATTGCAGGATATATTCGCCGAGATCGGTCTCGATCGGTTCGATGCCCTGTTCGGCGAGGAATTCGTTGAGGCCGATTTCCTCGGAGATCATCGATTTGCCCTTGGTCACGGTCCGTGCGCCGACCGAGCGGCAGATGTCGAGCACGGCGTCGCGCGCCTCGGCGGCATCGCGGCACCAATGCACGACGCCCCCCTGCGATTCCACCTGGGCGGCGTAACGCTCGAGATAGACATCGAGATGCGCGATCGTGTGGTTCTTGATCCCTTTGGCGGTCTCGCGCAGCGCCTCGAACTCGGGCAATCCGGCGACGGCCTTGGCCCGCGACAGGGCGAAGGGTTTCTTCGCGCGGTCGAGCGCTTTCTGAAGCCCGGCGTCGTCCAACGCGTGCCGGACGTTTTTCTTGAAATCGGGGCTGGTATTGAGCATGGGCCACTCCTCAGGCAAAGGAGTGTAGAGCGTGATGGCGTCAAAGCAAAGACGGCGCGTCCCATCGCCGCTTGGCACAGTTAGTTTATTTCCGCATCAAAAAAAATGGCGACACTCGCGTGCCGCCAAGTTTAGGGAGGAAACGTCCAAGAAAGCAAACATAGCGAACAAGCCGCCGTGTTGCTGAAACCCTTATACACATGCGCTAAGAGTGATGCAAGAACTATTTTGCAGTGCAGCATCGCAATTTTATGGGGAATGACTCAACAATGACGCTGATTCGCGCGGGATGATGGCATTTTGAGCAATTCCTTACCCTATTTTAATCACTGCGGGCGATATTGCGCGGCATGCGCGGACGAATCATCAAAGCCGGTCTCAAACTGCTGTCGGGAATGCTGGGGGCCTGGCTGCTGGCGCCAGGGACCGCCCATGCCTTGCCGGCGGGCATCGTGCCAAGTTTCGCGCCGATCGCTGATCCCGCCACGCTCTGCGCCGCCGCACTCAACCTCGCGCAGGGGGTCGCGCGCACGCCGCCGGGTTTGCTGAACGCCATTGCCACGGTGGAATCCGGCCGGCGCGATCCGCAAACCGGCCAGATCGCGCCGTGGCCCTGGACGATCGATGCCAACGGCGCGGGCCACACCTACGCGACCGAGGCCGAGGCGATCGCGGCGGCGCAAGGGTTTGAAAGCCAGGGGATCAACTCGCTCGACATCGGCTGCATGCAGATCAACCTGCAACACCATCCGGATGCCTTCACCAGCCTGGCCCAGGCGTTCGATCCCGCGGCCAATGCGATCTATGGCGCGCAATTCCTGCGTCGGCTGAAATCGCGGCTTGGCGGTTGGGATCAGGCGGTGGGGGCCTATCACTCGGAAACCCCCGCGCTCGGTTTGCCGTATGAACAGAAGGTGCTCGATGTCTGGCATGGGCAGGGCGGCCCGGCGCCGGCGCTGATCCCGGTTGCCGCCGGCATGTCGGCGATACCGAAACCCGCGGTGACCCCGCCGCCCCCGAGCAATGGCGCCATCGCCCTGCGCCGCTTCGGCGTCGGCGGGTTTGCTTTCGCCGGTTTGCATGGCCATGCCCAAATCCTGCCGATCGCGGCGCCGATCGGCACGCCGGGCGGTGTGGCGCCGCCCGGCGGCATGGCGGGTCGGGGTCTGGCAGCCTACCGGCGCGACCCGATCCCGATCAGCGGCGCGAAATGAGCCCCGCGTTCAGGACAGTAACGGTCCCCAGGAGGGGTCGGTGGCGTCGGTCGGCGTCGGTGTGATCCGCTCGTTGAAGCCATCGGTCCCGATCGTGACGAGATGCGACACATTGCCGATTCGCAGCGGCGTCTGGCGGTAGAACATGATGACGCGACCATTGGGGCAGAAGGTCGAACCCTCCTCCAGATACCCTTGCGAGAGGATCCGCTCACCGGACCCGTCCGGCTTCATCACGCCGATGCCGAACCCTCCCGAGCCCAGCCGGGTGAAGGCGATCAGGTCGCCGCGCGGCGACCAGTCCGGTTCGGCGTAACGGCCGCTGCCATAGGAAATCCGCTGCACGTTCGAGCCATCGGCGTTCATCACGAACAACTGCTGGTCGCCGGAGCCGTCGCGATCGGAATTGAATACGATTTTCGAGCCATCCGGGCTGTAGCACGGCGTCACGTTGATCGAATTCGCATCGGTCAGCGCGGTCTGGCTGCGGCTGCCCAGATCGTATTTCACGATCATCGCCCCGCCACCGCGCGAGACCGACAGCAGCAGCGCCGATCCGTCAGGACTGAACCGGGGTCCGAAGCTCATATCGCCGAAATTGCCGACCACGCTGCGCGCGCCGGTCTGCAGGTCGAACAGGAAGACCCGTGGCTGGTTGCTCTCGAAACTGACAAAGGCGAGCTGCTGGCGGGCCGGGTTGAATTGCGGCGACAAGGCCATCCAGCGTCCCGAGGTCAGGAAACGCGTGTTCGCGCCGTCATAATCCATGATCGCCATTCGCCGGGTCGGGCTGGTCGGCGGGCCGGAGACCGAGATATAGGCGACGCGCGTGTCGAAATAGCCTTTTTCACCGATCATTTGCTGATAGATGTCATCGGCGATGATATGCGCGATGCGCCGCCAGTTGCTCGAGGCGGTCGTGTAGGCGGTGCCCTGGACCTGTTTTTGGTCGGCGATGCTCCACAGCCGGTACTCGACCCGCACCTGCCCGCCGCCCTGGTCGGTCACGCTGCCGGTGACCAGGGCCTGCGCGCCGAGGATCGACCAGTTGGCCCAGACCGGCACGCCGTTGGTGATCGAATTCGGCACGAAACTGGTCGGATCGATCGATCGGAACAGGCCGCAATGGTCGAGATCGGAGGTGATTACCTGCGTGATCTGGTCGCCAAGCTCGGAATCGCCGGCGCTGGCATTGGTGAACGCCGGCAGGGCGATCGGGATCGGCGCGTTATGCGCCCCCGATACGTTGATCGCATCGCTCGCCGCCCCGGCGCCGGCGGTCTGCGCGCGCGCTAAACCGGGCAGGATCAACCCGGCCGCCCCGGCACCGAGGACGAGCCGCCGCGATAACGGGGCCAACCGCTCGACCAGCGTATTGGGGACGCGCGGGTGCGGCGTGGGGATGGAACGATCTGACGTCATCGATGACCTCTGTGCTATAGTTTCGGTATCGTCACGGTGTGAACCGGAAGATAAACGTGTGAACCGAGCCGAGCATATAGGGCGGCAGCGGCAGTTTCGCACATTGATAGTTTTTCACCGCATCGACAGCCCGCTGAGCGAAGGCGGCGAACACCGGGTCGCCCAGTTTGCCCTGATCGGCCGGGGCAACCTCGGCCTCGCGGACCACGCCGGAAGCGTCGGTCACCACCTGGAGGAGCACACTGAAACTCGACACCCCCGGCGCGCCGGCATCGATGCCCCAGCAGGGCTGCACTTCCGAGCCGATCGCGTTGCGCTGCGACGCCGACAGGCCGGAGTTGGAAGTGCTCATTTTCGTCCCACCCCCCTGCGGCGCGCCTCCCTGACGGGGGTTGTATTTCGCCGTCGGGGCCTTTTTCTGTTTTTCCAGCGAGCGCAGTTTCGCAATCGTGTTCAGAACCGACTGGCTCATGATCGCGGGTGTCTTGACCACGTGCTTCTGGCTGGTCGGGCTCTTTTCGGCCGGGGTGGGCGGCTGCTTCTTCGGCGGCAACGGCAGTTTTTTCGCCGGTTTCACCACGGGTTTGTGGTGCGGCGGGTGGGGCGGCGGCGGGGGCGGGGGGCCCCAGCCCCCGGCGCGCTGCCAGCCCCGGCACCCGCGGCCGCCGCTTCGAGCTCCTCGACGGTGCGGTCTACCTTTGGGGGAGGAGGGTGTGGGGATCGG